>CAIZKA010000545.1 GCA_903933395.1 uncultured beta proteobacterium
AGCCCACAGTGCGGCCTGCTGCGCATCGGCCGGCGCGAATGCGACATGGCCGCCTTCGCCGGGCAGAATGCGCCAGGCATCGCCTTGCGGCAGGACGATCGCCATGCCCAGCCCCGTGCCGGCCCCGACCACGAGGCAGGGCGCCGTGGCCAGCGGTTCGCCTGGCTGCAGGGTGAGCCGTTGTGCGGGCGGCGAAGTAACGGCGCCCATGGCGGCGCCGGCGAAGTCGTTAACCAGGCGCAGTGCGGGCAGGCCGAAGCGGCGCGACAGGGCGTCGCCGTTGATAGTCCAGGGCAGGTTGGTCAGGTGTGCCGAGCGGCCGTCATCGGCGATCGGTCCGGCCAGGGCGAGGCAGCCGCCACGGATCAGCGCGGGATCGGTTCGGGTGTTGGCAAGGAATGCGGCGAGGACGGCGGCGAAATCCTGAAAGTCGGCGTTGGCGTAACGGCGATGGACAAGAAGTTCGCCGTCCTGCGCCAACCCGAGCAGCGTTTTTGTACCGCCTATATCCGCACCAAGAATCACACCGCCACCGGCGCGGAAATGTGCGGATGCGGGTCGTAGCCTTGCAGCGTAAAGTCCTCGTAGCGGAAACCGAAGATGTCCTTCACCGCCGGGTTGAGGACCATGGTCGGGCGCTGCCGCGGTTCGCGCGAGAGCTGCAGGCGGGTTTGTTCTAGATGGTTGGAATACAGGTGGCAGTCGCCGCCGGTCCAGACGAAATCGCCGGGTGCGAACCCGCAGACCTGCGCCACCATCAGCGTGAACAGCGCGTAGGAGGCGATGTTGAAGGGTACGCCGAGGAAGATGTCGGCGCTGCGCTGGTAGAGCTGGCAGCTTAGCCTGGGAGCCTGCCCCGGGCCCGCCGCCGGGGCGACGTAGAACTGGAACAGGGCGTGGCAGGGCGGCAGCTTCATCTGCGGAATGTCGGCCGGGTTCCAGGCCGAAACGATGTGCCGGCGCGAATCCGGGTTCTTCTTCAAGCCGTCGATCAACTGCGTGATCTGGTCGATCTCCCCGCCGTCGCCGGCGGGCCAGTGCCGCCACTGGTGGCCGTAGACGGGCCCCAGGTCGCCGTTGGCGTCGGCCCAGTCGTCCCAGATCGAGACGCCGTTTTCCTTCAGGTAGCGGATGTTGGTGTCGCCCTGGAGGAACCACAGCAGTTC
Source organism: uncultured beta proteobacterium (assembly GCA_903933395.1). Classification (GTDB taxonomy): domain Bacteria; phylum Pseudomonadota; class Gammaproteobacteria; order Burkholderiales; family Rhodocyclaceae; genus Sulfuritalea. The sequence continues at coordinate 1,167 of CAIZKA010000545.1, forward strand.
GTGGATGATCGAGCGCAGATGGAGCTTCTTGGTGGTGAGCAGCGGAAATCCCCCGGCCAGATCGAAGCGCATCTGCCAGCCGAACACCGAGCGCGTACCCGTGCCGGTGCGGTCGGCTTTCTCGTGGCCGTGCTCAAGCACGTGCTGCATCAGATCGAGGTAGGGGCGCATGGAAGACGAAGGCGGGACATATAATCGGCGACTCATTTTACTGGATTCATTCATGTCGCTCCCCCGCATCGCATCCCAGCCGGCACGGAAGTATTCGCAGCTGGACCACGCGGCTCACGGCCTGATGATTCTGCCCGCGGGCGACGACTTGCCGCTGGACTTGCCACAGCGCGATCAGTGGCTGGCGGTCTTGAAGCGCAAGGCGATGAAGCCCGGGGAACTGGCCAAGACGCCGCTGGCGCGTGATTTGCCGGACGGCCGGCGCCTTGTGCTGCTCATGGCGGATCTCAAGCTCTCGCGCTTCGAGCGCCTGACCCGTCTGCGCAAGGGCGCGATGTTGCTGCTGGACGAAACCCCGAAGCGGATCGCGATTTGGGTCGCGACCGGGGCTGGCATGGATGACGTGGCGCGGGATGCAGTTTATGTGGCACAGATCAATGGCGTGCCGCTGCCGGTGCGCAAGAAGAAGCCGGCGACGAGGCTGGCGCAGATCGACCTGTTCAGCGTTCTGGCGAAGTCTGATCTCGCCCAAGTGGCTGCCATCGCGCGCGCCAACGTGTGTGCGCGCGAGCTTACCGCCCTGGCCCCCAACGAACTGACGCCGGCCACCTACCGCAAGCGCATCCGCGACCTGGCGAAACATGCCGGGCTGACCATCGAGGAGTTCGATTTCAGGACTCTGAAGAAAATGGGCGCGGGGGCTTTTTGTGCCGTGGCGCAGGGCTCGCATCACGAGGATGCCGCCATCGTGCATCTGTCATGGAAACCGAAGTCATCGAAAAAGACCATCGCGCTGGTCGGCAAGGGCATCTGCTTCGACACCGGCGGCCACAACCTCAAGCCCGCCCGCTACATGGCCGGCATGCATGAGGACATGAACGGTTCCGCGGTGACCCTGGCGCTTACGCTGGCCGCCGCCGAGTTGCAATTGCCGGTCGCCATCGACTGCTGGCTGGCGATCGCGCACAATCATTTGTCGCCGGCTGCCTACAAGCAGAATGACATCATTACGGCGCTGGATGGCACCACCATCGAGATCGTGCACACCGATGCCGAAGGCCGCATGGTGCTGGCCGATACCCTGCTCATGGCAACCGGCGGCAAAGCTGGCAGGAAGCAGACAAAGCCCGACCTGGTGATCGATTTCGCCACGCTGACCGGGTCCATGCATATCGCGCTCGGCGCCCGTTATTCGGGCGTGTTTGCCAGCAGCGAAAAGCTCGGTGCCATGGCCGTGACGGCCGGTCAGGCCAGTGGCGAGAGGGTCTGCGTTTTTCCGCTGGACGAGGACTATGATCCGGCGCTCGATTCCAAGGTGGCGGATGTCAAGCAATGCACCCTGGACGGCGAGGCCGACCACATTCTGGCTGCACGCTTCCTGCAACGTTTCATCCACCGGCGGCCCTGGCTGCATGTTGACCTGTCGGCGTCGAGTTGCAGCGGCGGACTTGGCGCTGCCGCATCCGACCTCACCGGGTTTGGCGTGGCCTGGGGGTTAGCCATGGTTAAATTATGGCTACGTCAAGAATGACAGCGGGGGCATGAGGGGTTATGCTATTAAGAAACCTGATGCGCTGATCCACTGACAGGCTGAATATGCTCGGATTTTTTTCCAGCAAGACCACTCATCCGCTCGCCGATGCTCGCGAAGCCAAGCGCATTTTCTCCGAGATCACCAGCAATGAGCCTTTGAGCGCCGTGGAGGACGCCGGCGCATGGCTGGAGTCGCTTGCCGCCGATGAGAGCTTCAAGCTTGGGCAGCGTCTGGAACTGCTATTCCGGCTCGACGAAGCCGCTGTGGCCCAGGTCCGACGCCTCGGTCGCGAGTATCCCGCTTTGGTCAGCATGAGCCGTTCGCAGGAGTCCCGGCACTGGAAGGCCGGTCACGGCTATTGGCAGCAGCTTGCCACCGCTTACCTCGACTGCATGTCCCGCTATAGTGCAGCAGGGAAGGAAGGCGAAGTCATCCGGAGCCAACTGCCGCTGCTTTATGGTCGCCTGATGATTGCCCTGGCGGCCCAGTTCAAGTGGGATCAGTTTCGCTACGGGCCGGTCGAGCGCGAGTACTGGAAGACGCTGGGCAGCGTTTATCTGGCTGCCGTCGATGTCAAAGCCGCACAGAAACCCCTGCAGTTCTATACCGGCGGTGAGGAGACCACGATCGAGGCGGAATACCTCAAGGTGCTGGTTTTTCACGCCGCATCGATGGACAACCTGCAACCGCTCGGAATCGAGATTGCCGAGCGCTTCATTGCCTACTTTCTGCCCTTCTTTTCGCTGATCCGGGAACTCAGGCCGGAGAACGTGTATTGGGTGGATGTCGCCAAGCCGCTGCCGCCGACGCGTCTGGCCAAGGTTCCCGAGATCACGCCGACCCTGCGTTTTTTCAATGGCACGCGAGCGGTGGCGGCGGTGACGAAGACCATCGAGCAGATTCGCGGCGAAGGGCGCGTGCCACCGGGCATCAATCTCGGTGCGCAATACAAGGTCGACACGGTGATTCCGGTTCTGGAACACCTGGCGATGTGCTGGGCGCCCAAGCCGCCGATGCGCAGCGATGCCAGGCGCCGCATCAACTCGCCGCTGCGGGTGGTGAATGGGCTGGCAGGTGTCCATAACCGGCTTTCAGGACGCAGCAACGGCACCGACGGTGTCGAATCCTGGGTGATCGACGATGTCAGCCTGGGTGGCCTCGGCGCGCAAGCGACCATTTCCAACCCCGACTGGATCCGCATCGGCGGCCTGATCGCTTTGCAACCGGACGGTGGCGAGAACTGGCTGATCGGTATCGTACGGCGCTACGTCCGCACCGGGCAGAAACAGGCCTCGGTCGGCATACAGACCCTGTCGAAAACGCCGCGCGCCGTGGTTGCCGATGCCGGCGGTCTGCAGACCGATGCCCTGCTGCTTGATGTTCCGGAAGTGGGCGAGTACGCCCGCATGGCCCTGCCCGCCAATGCGCTCGAGGACAAGGTGGCGCTGTTGTTCAGCCTCGATGACAAGAATGCCCGCCTGCACCCGCGGGAGACGCTGGTGACGGGGCCCGATTTCGTCATCGCGAATTTCTTCGTGCAGTCGTTCAGCTGATCGGCCGCATCAGTTTGCCGGACGGATTGCCGACTTCGGCCGGAAGGCCTTGACCACGGATTCCCTGGTTTCGACGTAAGGCCCGCCGATGAGGTCGAGACAGTAGGGCACCGCGGCGAAAATGCCGGGTACGCGTTGCTTGCCGTCGGCATCCCTGACGCCTTCCAGAGTTTCCCTGATCGACTTCGGCTGCCCCGGCAGATTGAGGATCAGCGATTTTCCCCTGATCACGCCAACCTGGCGTGACAGGATCGCGGTCGGCACGAAGGCCAGCGAAATCTGCCGCATCTGCTCGCCGAAGCCGGGCATGACTTTATGCGCCACGGCCAGCGTGGCTTCCGGCGTCACGTCGCGCAAGGCGGGGCCGGTGCCGCCCGTGGTCAGCACCAGGTGGCAGCCGGCGACGTCGCAGAGTTCGATCAGGGTCTGCTCGATCTGCGCCTGCTCGTCGGGAATCAGGCGCGTTTCCATGCGCCAGGGGGAACTCAGCGCCAGGCCGAACCACTCGCGCAGCGCGGGGATGCCCTTGTCTTCATAGACGCCGCTGGAGGCGCGGTCGGAGATCGAGACGAGGCCGATCAGGAGTTCGTTGTTCATCATCATTCCTTGAGGCGGTTATAGATTTGGCCGAGGTATTCCTTCAGCGCCCAACGGCTGAGTCTCAGTCCGCCGGGCAGTAGTTCCTCGACCAGCGATGGCGATCCTGTACTGAACGCGGTGGGCGCCGCCGTGACTTCCAGTCCTTGCTTCTCGAACAGAGCAATCGCCCGCGTCAGGTGCCAGCCGTGACTGACCAGTGCAATGCGGGTGACGCCGGCCGCTTTTAGCATCGTCGCCGACAGGCTGGCGTTTTCCAGGGTGTCGCGCGAGGAAGCCTCGACCCAGCGAACCGGCACGCCGAAATCCTTCTCCAGCACCTCGCGCATCATCTCGCCCTCCGGCCGCCCTCCCGTCGGCGCGCCGCCGGTGACCAGCAGCGGCAGGCGGGATTCGCGCGCCAGGCGCGCGCCGTAGCGCAGGCGTTCCAGCGTGGCGTAGCCGACCGTGTCGCCGCCATACTCCGGCGCGGCGAAGTAGGTGCCGCCGGCGAGAATGACAATGGCCTGGACGCGCTGCAATTGCGTCGGGCTAATGGGCGGGTGACTTTCCAGCGGAGCCATCAGCGCATTGCCGACCACCGGCAGCGACAGAAGCAGCAGCGAGATCAGCGACAGCGACGCCAATATTGCGCCGCCGTGTTGCCAGCGCCGACTTTTGCAGGATCGCGCAAGCCACAGCCCGAACAGCGCCAGCAGCACCGGTCCGGCGGGCGGCAGGATCAGCGCGGTGAGGATCTTCTTCAGCAGGAACATGGCTCGGGCGGCGGATTGATCGCGTATCATGCGCAACGGCAGGGGCCGCCATTATCGGCCCAAATCGTCCTGACCACGAACCATGACAGATCGCCAATACGGTATCGAAACTCTCTGCCTGCATGCCGGTGCCCAGCCGGACGCGGCGACCGGCGCGCGGGCGCTGCCGATCCACCAGACCAGTTCCTTTGTTTTCGATTCGGCGGAACACGCGGCCAGCCTGTTCAACCTGCAGACTTTCGGCAACGTCTATTCGCGCATCGGCAACCCCACGGTCGCCGCCTTCGAGGAGCGCATGGCGGCACTCGAAGGCGGCCGCGCCGCAGTCGCCGCGGCCACCGGCCTGGCGGCGCAGACGCTGGCCCTGCTGACGCTGTGCCAGGCCGGCGATCGCATCGTCGCGGCGCGCTCGCTCTACGGCGGCAGCTTTTCGCAACTCGACGTGAGCTTCCGGAAACTCGGCATCGAGACCGTGTTCGTCGATTCGGACGATCCGGAAAATTTCCGCGCCGCGCTGTCCGACAACACGCGCTGCATCTTCGCCGAGACCGTGGCCAATCCGCGCCTCAACGTGCTCGACATCGCGGCCGTGGCGGAGGTCGCCCACAGCCATCGCGTGCCGCTGATCATCGACA
>CAIZKA010000546.1 GCA_903933395.1 uncultured beta proteobacterium
CGTGATCACGCGCACTGCCTACACCGATGACCACGACTTTTCCGGCGCCCTGGCCCTGCTGCCCGATCTCGGCGAAGTGAGCGTTCCGCTGCTCCGGCACTGGCATAGCCATGCTTATGATAGTGATAAAAAAATGTGACTTTCACTTATGCAGAGGCATGGCTAACATGCCGTCCATCCGCTGCACCGATTGCCTGAACGAATAAACCAAGGAGAACCGCATGGACCAGTCGAACCGCTACGCCGACCTGAGCTTGAAGGAAGAAGACCTGATCAAGGGAGGCAAGCACATCCTCGTCGCCTACAAGATGAAGCCCAAGGCCGGCTACGGCTACCTCGAAGCCGCCGCCCACTTCGCCGCCGAGTCTTCCACCGGCACCAACGTCGAGGTCAGCACCACCGACGATTTCACCCGCGGCGTCGATGCGCTGGTGTATTTGATCGACGAAGCCACCGAAGACATGCGCATCGCCTATCCGATCGACCTGTTCGACCGCAACATGACCGACGGCCGCATGATGATGGTCTCCATCCTGACCTTGATCATCGGCAACAACCAGGGCATGGGCGACATCGAGCACGCCAAGATCCACGACATCTATTTCCCCGAGCGCGCCATCCAGCTCTTCGACGGCCCGTCCAAGGACATTTCCGACATGTGGCGCATCCTCGGCCGTCCGGTCAAGGACGGCGGCTACATTGCCGGCACCATCATCAAGCCCAAGCTCGGCCTGCGCCCCGAACCCTTTGCTGCAGCGGCCTACCAGTTCTGGCTGGGCGGCGATTTCATCAAGAACGACGAACCGCAGGGCAACCAGGTGTTCTGCCCGGCGAAGAAGGTCTATCCGCTGGTCTATGACGCGATGAAACGCGCCATGGACGAAACCGGCCAGGCCAAGATATTCTCGGCCAACATCACCGCCGACGATCACTACGAAATGCTGCATCGCGCCGATTTCATCCTCGAAGCGTTCGGCCCCGATGCCGACAAGGTCGCCTTCCTGGTCGATGGCTTCGTCGGCGGCCCCGGCATGATCACCACCGCGCGCCGGCAGTACCCGAACCAGTACCTGCACTACCACCGTGCCGGCCACGGCATGATCACCTCGCCCTCCGCCAAGCGCGGCTACACCGCCTTCGTGCTGGCCAAGATCTCCCGCTTGCAGGGGGCGTCGGGCATCCACGTCGGCACCATGGGCTACGGCAAGATGGAGGGCGACCAGTCCGACAAGCTGATCGCCTACATGATCGAGCGCGACGAGTGCCAGGGCCCGGTGTACTACCAGAAGTGGTACGGCATGAAGCCGACCACGCCGATCATCTCCGGCGGCATGAACGCGCTGCGCCTGCCCGGCTTCTTCGAGAACCTTGGCCACGGCAACGTCATCAACACCTCCGGCGGCGGTTCCTACGGCCACATCGACAGCCCGGCCGCTGGTGCGATTTCGCTGCGCCAGTCCTACGAGTGCTGGAAGTCGGGCGCCGATCCGATCGAGTTCGCCAAGCAGCACAAGGAATTCGCCCGCGCCTTCGAATCCTTCCCGGGAGATGCCGACAAGATCTTCCCCGGTTGGCGCGAAAAGCTCGGCGTGCACAAGTAAGCCGGACTCTGGTAGAAACAACCCCGCTGCGGCGGGGTTTTTTGGACTCGCGTACTTGACTGAATTGATCGGATAAGGCCATGTCGAACAAGGAGCAGTACCTCGTCAGGACGGAACCCTTCTATCAGGCCCAGGGCAGGGAAGTCGAGCTCTACGCCGCCGCCTACGCCGCGCACCTGCCGGTCATGCTCAAGGGTCCCACGGGATGCGGCAAGTCGCGCTTCGTCGAGTACATGGCCTGGAAGCTGGGCAAGCCGCTGATCACCGTGGCCTGCAACGAGGACATGACCGCCTCCGACCTGGTCGGCCGCTATTTGCTCGACGCCAACGGCACGCGCTGGCTCGACGGCCCGCTGACGACGGCGGCGCGCATGGGGGCGATCTGCTACCTCGACGAGATCGTCGAAGCGCGCCAGGACACCACCGTGGTGATCCATCCGCTGACCGATCATCGGCGCACCTTGCCGCTGGACAAGAAGGGCGAAGTGATCGAAGCGC
>CAIZKA010000547.1 GCA_903933395.1 uncultured beta proteobacterium
CAGGCCCGAATCGGTCACGGCGCGGACGATTTCGGCCGGCGCCATGGCGCGCGCACGACGCAGGCCTTCTCCGCCGCCATGCGCCTGGTAGTCGGCCAGGGAAGCCGGATCGACGACGCCGACGCGCCGGCAGGCCAGGCGTTGCTGGCGCGCCAGCCAGGAAATCTGCTCGGTCGGCCCGTGGCACAGGGCATGCGGGCCGCCCGTGAGGAAACCCGCGGCGAACAGCCCGGGCACGTCGGCCGCGCTTACCGGGCCATAGGCGACGCGGCCTTTCGACGTGGTGACTTCGACCAGCGGCTCCAGCCAGACCATGCCGCGCGAGCCGTTGCGCACGAGCTTGACGGCAATGCCGCGCCGTGCGGCTTCTTTGGTTATGGCGGCCGCAACGGCGTCGGCACCGAGGGCCAGCGCCGCGGCATCGCCGGGAACGTAAATCGTCGTGCTCATGGCTTTGCCTCCAGGGCTGCGACCAGGGCATCGAATTTTTCGGGGGTCACCTGCGCGTGCAGCGTCGTTTCGTTGACCTGAACCGACGGTCCGCAGGCGCACAGGCCGAGGCAATACACGGGCTCGAGGGTGACGTCGCTGCCGGTCAGCCGCGACCGCGCGTGTTCGGCCAGCGCTTCGCCGCCGACGGCCTGGCAGGCTTCGGCGCAGCAGACGCGGACTACGTGGCGGCCCGGCGGCGTCTGGCGGAAGTGGGCGTAGTAGCTGATCACGCCATGGATTTCGGCGCGCGAAAGAGCGAGTGCCTTCGCGATCAGCGGCACCGAATCCGGCGGTATGTAGCCCAGCAGGTGCTGGATCTCGTGGAGGACCGGAAGCAGGGCTCCGGGCTGGTCGCGGTGTGCCGCGATGATGCTTTCGATGGTCGTGGGCTTTTCCATGCGGCTTTTTACTCCGTCTGCGGCGAAAGCGGAAGCGGGAAAAAGCGAAGGCCTATGCGGGTTTCTCGAACGTCTCGGCCAGAGCCCGGGCTTCCGCCGCCAGCGATGCCACCATCGGCGCCTGCGGTTCGCGCGTCAGGGTGACCAGTCCCGTGGCCCAATCGACCGCCGGCTCGACCAGCTCGATGGCGATGACCCCCGGCGGCGTCCCCACCGCCTCCAGCACGCTGCGCGGCACGATGGACGACCAGTGGCCGGAGCCGACGTGGGCGAGGATGCTGATGATCGAATTGGTCTCCAGCATCGGCGTTACCTGCCCGCGAAGCGGCGTCCCAGGTACGCAGAGCGAGCCGGCGCCGACTCTCGCGAAGACGGCGTCGATGGTTTTGCGGTTCTGCATGTCGGGCGTCAGCAGGCACAGCGGGACGCCGGCCGCCTCGGCCCATTTCACGGTTTCACGGCCGGCAAAGCGGCCGTTGGCGCCGGTCAGCAGCACATGGTGTTCGTGCCAGATCGGCACGACGTCGAATCCGGGGATTTGCGCCGATTCGACATAGACGATGCCGGCATCGAGTTCGAAATGACGCAGCCGGGCCAGTATTTCGTCGGTAGATAGCGACAGCACCTCGGC
>CAIZKA010000548.1 GCA_903933395.1 uncultured beta proteobacterium
AGGGCTGGTCTGCGCCTGAGGCCGACGCGCTGGCGCAGGCCGGCCGCAGCGTCGTCGCCGTGGTGGCCGACGACATCCTGGTCGGATTCATCGGCATCGCCGATCCTCTGCGTGCTACGTCGCGCGCGGCGGTGGAGCGCCTGAACCGCCTCGGCGTCGAGGTCGTCATGCTCACCGGCGACAACGCCGGCACGGCCAGGGCCGTTGCGCAGGAGGCCGGCATCGTGCACTTCGAAGCCGAGGTCTTGCCCGGCGACAAGGCGGCGGCGGTAAACAAGTTCAAGGCGCAAGGCCGCCTGGTCGGCATGGCCGGCGACGGCATCAACGACGCGCCGGCGCTCGCCGCGGCCGATGTCAGCTTTGCCATGGCGGCAGGTTCCGACGTGGCGATGCAGGCGGCGGACATCACCTTGATGCGCGACGACCTCGGCAGTGTGGCCGACGCGATTTCGCTGTCGCGGGCGACTCTGGCCAAGATCCGGCAGAATCTCTTCTTCGCCTTCATCTACAACGTGCTCGGCATTCCGCTCGCGGCGCTGGGCATGCTCAACCCGGTCATCGCCGGCGCGGCGATGGCGATGAGTTCGGTGTCGGTGGTGAGCAATTCGCTGCTGTTGCGCAGGTGGCAGGCAAACAAGGACTGATATGGAAACGACGACAATCAAGGTGGACGGCATGTCCTGCGGCGGCTGCGTGAAGAGCGTGACTGGCGTTTTGACCGCACTCGAGGGCGTGGCCAAGGCGGAAGTTTCTCTGGAGCAGAAGCAGGCGGTGGTGGAGTTCGACGCGGCGAAGGTCACGCTCGATCAGCTCAAGGCCGTGATCGAAGACGCCGGCTTTGAGGCCGCCTGACCCTGCTACATAGAGGTAATTTCTGAAGGTCGGCGCTGGCGGTACGGCAATTGCCGCACCGCCAGCGGCCCGCGTCACTCTTCCAGCAGACTGCGCAACATCCAGGCCGTCTTCTCGTGGACTTCAATGCGTTGCGTCAGCAGGTCGGCGCTGGGCTGGTCCTTGGCTTTTTCGACCAGCGGGAACAGCTTGCGCGCCGTGCGGGCCGTGGCTTCCTGCGCGGCGACGAGGTTGCGCACCATGTCCAGGGCTTTCGGCTGGCCGTCGACCTCCTTGATGCTCGCCAGCTTGACGAACTCCTTGTAGGTGCCGGGGGCGGGATGGCCCAGCGCGCGGATGCGTTCGGCGATCAGGTCGAGCGCGTTCCACTGCTCGGTGTATTGGCCCATGAACATCAGGTGCAGGGTGTTGAACATCGGGCCGGTGACGTTCCAGTGGAAGTTGTGCGTCATCAGGTAGAGCGTGTAGCTGTCGGCGAGCAGGCCGGCGAGGCCCCGGGCGATGGCGGCGCGGTCCTTGTCGCTGATGCCGATATCGGGCTTGGCGGCGGCTTTCTTTTTCATGGTCGATCTCCTTCGTGGTTGATGTTCAGACGGTGGCGGGTTCGGCCGCGGCGACCGGCGCCGGGCTGCGGATCAGGTGATCGAAGGCCGAGAGGCTGGCCTTGGCGCCTTCACCCATGGCGATGATGATCTGCTTGTAAGGCGTGGTCGTCGCATCGCCGGCGGCGAAGACGCCGGGCAGCGAGGTCTGGCCGCGTGCATCGACTTCGATCTCGCCGCGCGGCGAGAGTTTCAGCGTGCCCTTGAGCCAGTCGGTGTTGGGCAGCAGGCCGATCTGGACGAAGATGCCTTCGAGCTCGACGCGCTTCGTCTGCCCGCCGATGCGGTCCTGATACACGATGCCGTTGACCTTTTCGCCGTCGCCGGTGACCTCGGTGGTCAGTGCGCTGGTGATGACGGTGACGTTGGGCAGGCTGCCGAGCTTGGCCTGCAATACCGCGTCGGCCCTGAGCTTGCTGTCGAACTCGAGCAATGTGACATGGCTGACGATGCCGGCCAGGTCGATCGCGGCTTCGACACCCGAGTTGCCGCCGCCTATCACGGCCACGCGCTTGCCCTTGAACAAGGGGCCGTCGCAGTGCGGGCAGAAGCACACGCCCTTGCCCTTGTAGTCCTTCTCGCCGGGCACGTTCATCTCGCGCCAGCGCGCGCCGGTGGCGAGGATCAGGCTCTTGGCCTTGAGGGTCGCGCCATTGGCGAGCCGGACCTGATGCATGCCGTCGCCGGGGATCAGGGCGGCCGCACGCTGCAGGTTCATGATGTCGACTTCGTATTCCTTTACGTGTTGTTCCAGTGCCATGGCGAGCTTGGGGCCCTCGGTGCGCTGTACCGAGATGAAGTTCTCGATGCCGAGGGTGTCAAGCACCTGGCCGCCGAAGCGCTCGGCCACCACGCCGGTGCGGATGCCCTTGCGCGCGGCGTAGATCGCCGCCGCCGCGCCGGCCGGGCCTCCGCCGACGACGAGAACGTCGTAAGCGTCTTTCGCGTCGAGCTCTTGGGCGTCGCGCGTCGCGGCGCCGGTGTCGACTTTGGCGAGGATTTCCTCGATGGTCATGCGGCCCTGGCCGAAGGCTTCGCCGTTTCGCATCACGGTCGGCACGGCCATGATCTTGCGTGCACTCACTTCGTCCTGATACAAGGCGCCGTCGATCATCACGCTCTCGATGCCGGGGTTGAGCACGGCCATCAGGTTGAGCGCCTGCACCACGTCCGGGCAGTTGTGGCAGGACAGCGATATATAGGTTTCGAAGCGCATCATGCCCTTTAAGCCCTTGATCTGCTCGATCACCGCGGCGTCGACCTTGGGCGGGTGGCCGCCGGACTGCAGCAGGGCCAGCACCAGCGAGGTGAATTCGTGGCCCATGGGGATGCCGGCGAAGCGGATGCGGGCGGGTTCACCGGCGCGACCGACGGAGAAGGACGGCCGGCGCGCGTCCGTGCCATCTTCGCGTACGCTCACCTTGTGCGAGAGGGCGGCGATGTCGGCCAGCAGTTCGCGCATCTGGCGCGCGGCGTCGCTGTCGTCGAGCGAGGCGACGAGTTCGATGGGGGACTGGAGCTTTTCGAGGTAGGCGGAAAGCTGGATCTTGATGGCAGTGTCGAGCATGATTTTCTCCTTGGTCGGGATTGCACCAACTCACGTTTCGTCATTCCGGGCTTGACCCGGAATCCAGTGGAGTACTTCTGGATTCCGGCTTTCGCCGGAATGACGGGACTCGTGGTTCAGCGTGTTGCGGCGTGACCGGCTGTCAGATTTTTCCGACCAGGTCGAGCGATGGTGCCAGGGTGGCCTCGCCTTCCTTCCACTTGGCGGGACAGACTTCCCCCGGGTGGCTGGCGACATACTGGGCGGCCTGCACCTTGCGCAGCAGTTCGGTGGCGTCACGGCCGATGCCGCCGGCGTTGATCTCGATGATCTGGATCCTGCCCTGCGGGTCGATTACGAAGGTACCGCGCTCTGCAAGTCCTTCCTCCTCGATCATCACGCCGAAGTTGCGGGTGACGGCGCCGGTCGGGTCGCCGATCATCGGGTACCTGATCTTGCCGATGGTTTCCGACGAGTCGTGCCAGGCCTTGTGCGTGAAGTGGGTGTCGGTCGAGACGGCATAGATTTCGACGCCGAGCGACTTGAAGGTGGCGTAGTGGTCGGCCAGGTCGCCCAGTTCGGTCGGACAGACGAAGGTGAAGTCGGCCGGGTAGAAGAACACGACCGACCACTTGCCCTTGAGGTCGTCGCTGCTGACGGGGACGAACTTGCCGTTGTGGAAGGCGGTGGCCTTGAAGGGCTGGATTTCGGTGTTGATCAGGCTGGCGTTCATGGTGTGGCTCCTTGGTGGGTTGATTGATGTGCTGCGATGGAGTGAATCTTAGGCAGTGGCCGACAATTGATCAATTGAATTATGATTATCGATGCAATAGTCGGTGACTATCTGTGCCGATAGACCGCCTCCGGCCGAAACCTCGCTCCGCGTCAGGGAGTCGAAATCTTCATGAGGCTATAATTCGCGCTTTAGATAAAAAGGAGTTCGCTGTGGGCCTCGATCGCGTTCCCTCCGGCAAGGATCTGCCGAATGACTTCAATGTGGTGATCGAGATTTCGATGCACTCGGAACCGATCAAGTACGAGGTGGACAAGGAGTCCGGCGCCATCTTCGTCGATCGCTTCATGTCGACGGCCATGCACTATCCCTGCAACTACGGCTACATCCCGCACACCATTTCCGGCGACGGCGACCCGGTGGATGTGCTGGTGATGTCGCAGTTTGCGCTGCCGCCCGGCGTGGTGGTGCGCTGCCGCCCGATCGGCATGCTGAAGATGACGGACGAAGCCGGCGAGGATGCCAAGCTGCTGGCCGTGCCGGTGGACAAGCTGACGCCGATGTACCACGATGTGGCCGGTCCGCGCGACCTGCCGCAGCTCGTGCTCGACCAGATTTCGCACTTCTTTGCCCACTACAAGGATCTTGAACCCGGCAAGTTCGTCAAGATCAACGGCTGGGTCGGCATCGAGGAGGCCAAGAAGGAAGTCATGGATGGCGTCGCCGCGTTCAAGGCGGCCAAGGAAAAGCCGGCCTACTGATCCCTCTTCGGACGATGCAACAGCCCGCCGCGAGGCGGGCTTTTTTATGTCCGCGCCGGAGGCGCGGACGGTACCCCTTTTCGGGGTTTGTCCAGCGCCGGCGGCGCGGACCGCTTCCCCGCGGCGGGATTCGTCCTGCATCCGCTATAGTTAGCCCATGAAACGCCTTCGCATTGCCATCGCCCAGATGAACGCCACGGTGGGCGACCTCGCCGGCAACGCCGACCGGATTCTGGAGTTCGCCGTCCGTGCCCGCGCCGGCGGCGCGGATGTGCTGCTGACGCCGGAACTGGCCCTCTGCGGCTATCCGCCGGAAGACCTGCTGATGCGCCCGGACTTCTACCGCGCCTGCGCGGCCCAGGTCGGCCGTCTTGCCGCCGCTGCCGCGCTGCCAATCATTGTCGGCCATCCGGAAGCGTCCGGAGGCAGGCGCTACAACGCGGCATCGTTGCTGGCGGACGGCCGGATTGCGGCGACCTATCGCAAGCGCCGCCTGCCCAACTACGAGGTGTTCGACGAGGAG
>CAIZKA010000549.1 GCA_903933395.1 uncultured beta proteobacterium
CAGGGTGCCGGTCTGCGCGTCATAAGCCGGCGTGGTCCAAGCCGAGCCACCGCCGAACTTGCTCGCCTCCGAATATTTCGCCAGATCGCGCCTTTCGCGGGCAACATCACGGTTGAGCGGCACGCCATCGGGCGTTGTGCCGCGAAACTCGCCTTCCCAGCCGGTCTTGGCAATGGTGTCGAACTGCCAGACCTGTCGCCCGGTTTCCGCATCGAAGGCGGCATAAAAGCCCGGCCGCCCGTAGTCGCCGGCGAAGCCGATCACGGCACCCAGCGGCGCGCCCGGTCGCTTGCCTTCAAGGTGCAGGCCATAGCCGACACCCGTAATGCCGATGATCACCTTGCCCTTGATCACGAGCGGGGCCATGTTCGCACCCACCCCGGTGGCCCCGGTCGCGGCCTGCTTGCGCAAGACGTCATCCGCCGCCAACTGGTCGCCCCGCTCGGACGGCCCCGTGTCGGTGGCCAGAGGAATATCCCAGACGACCTTGCCCGACTTTGCGTCCAGCGCAATCAGGCGCGCATCGACCGTTCCCATGAAGACCTTGCCATAGGCCACCGAAACACCCCGGTTGGCGGGACCACAGCACATCTTCGGCGTTTTGCGCTGGTGCTCGTAGCGCCACAGTTCGCGCCCGGTGGCGGCATCGATCGCCGCAACGTGGTTGAACGGCATCGACAGATACATGACCCCATCGACCACCAGCGGCGTCGCCTGAAAAGTTGCCACGGTGCCGGTCTGGTAGATCCAGCGCGGCGCCAGATTCCCGACGTTTTCCCGGGTGATCTGTTGCAGCGGCGTGAAGCGCTGGTTGGCGTAATCGCGCCCGTAGCTGAGCCAGTTGGCGCGATCATCCTGTGCCGCCCGCAGGCGGCCGTCATCCACCGGCGCGGCAGACGTGGCTGCCGCGGCAAGCAGGGCGACGCAGGGCAGCAGCTTCCGGAAAATACTCAAGGCAACGGCAGTCACAGATCGATGCTCGCCGAGATTCCGAACAAATAGTTGCGTTCCGCCGCCGGATAGTAGAAACGGCCATTGGCATCGTTCACCGACACACCACCGACATAGTTCTTGTCACCGATATTCTCGACACGCACGAACTCGGCCAGCTTCACCGCGCCCAGGCGCTGCTCGAACCCCGCCCTCCAGTTGAAGATCGTATAGCTCTTGGCCGCAGCCGAGTTGAGGTCATCGACATACACCTTGCCGCTATAGCGGGCATCCACGGCCGTCTTGAACCCGCTCGCGGGATGCTTCCACTCAAGTTCCCCGAAGAAGGTATTGCTCGGCACACCGGGCAACTTGTTGCCGCTGTCGATGGTTTTGGTTTTGCCCGGGTTTGTGTAACTTTCCGCAAAGCGCGCATCAAGGTAGGTATAGGCAAGGGATGCCTTCAGGTTCTGGGTCAAATCGCTTTCCACGCCAAGCTCCAGTCCCTTGCGCCTGGTTTCCCCGGCATTGTCGTAGACGCTGCGTCCGAACGCAGTAACATCCACCACGACCTCCTTGTCGGTCTTGACATGGTAAATCGCTGCGTTGATGCGGGTCGAGTCTCCTACCAGGGCCTTGATCCCAGCTTCATAATTTATGCTGGTCGACGGCTGCAGGCCGAAATTCAGGCCGCTCTGGCCGCCCGACCGATAGGCGAGTTCGATAAAGGTCGGCGTCTCGAAACCCTTGCCGGCGTTGGCATACAGGTTTACGCGCGGATTCAGGTGATAGACCACGCCCAGCACCGGCGTGGTTTCCGTGTAAGTGACACTGCCGCTGTCGTCAGGGTTGCCTGCGCCGGTGGTGCGAATATAGCGATCTTCGTTCTCGAAACGCACCCGGGTGTAGCGCAGACCACCGCTGAGGATCCAGTCCTTGCCAATCTCCCACTCGCCCTGAAGATACTGGCCGGAGTTGCTGACGATATTGTCCTCGTCACGGCGCAATACGCCTTTCTGCCCGGCCTTGTTTTCGAAGCCCTTGCGCAAGTCCTTCATGTATTCGTAGTTCAATCCGAAGGTCAGCGTCAGCGGACCCACCCCGGTATCGGCCCTGTGCGACCAGCGCGCGTCGACGCCATAAAAATCGCGGTCAATGTAGCTGATGCCGCCCGAACCCTTGATCACCGCAGTAGCGCTGAAAGGGACCGTCAGGCGGCCGAGGGTTTCACGCGTCCCGCCCCAGACGATGGCCTGCAGAGTGTCGTTCTGCGTCAACTGATGCTGGACATTCAAACCGGCTTGCGTCTGTGCCTTGTTACCGCCCGCATTCTGACTCAGGGTGGATGGAGCGGCGACCTGACGCGGGTCCGCCTCCATCTGCGCGCGTGTCAGCCCCTGGGGGTCTTCGTTATAGGGTTGGTCGAGCGAACTCATGACCAGCGTGACCCTGGTTTTTTCGCCCTTCCATGTCAGCTTGGCATTGGCCTGGTCGCGGCGCACCGCACTGTGGTCGCGGTAACCGTCGCTCTCGTAGCGCGAGGCATCCACCAGGTAACCGAAGCTGTCGCTGCCGCCTTCCGCCACCACGCCGACACGCCAGGTATCGTAGCTCCCGCCATAGGTGCTGGCAGTCACGCGGTGGGGGCCCTTGCCGTCGCGCGTGAAGATCTGCAGCACGCCTCCCGAGGAATTGCCGTAGAGAGCCGAGAACGGGCCGCGCATCACCTCCATGCGGTCTGCCGTGCTCAGGTCGAATGTCCCCATCTGGCCCTGCCCGTCGGGCATGGATTGGGGAATCCCGTCCGCATAGAGACGAATGCCGCGCACACCGAATGCGGAGCGTGCGCCAAAACCACGGGAAGAAATCTGCTGATCCGAGGAAAAGCGGGTGGTATTCGGCGCGAAGATGCCGGGAACCCGCCACAGGGATTCCGAGGTGTTGACCATGGGCTGGGCAAACTGCATTTGTTCCGCCGCAACGACATCGATGGAGACCGGCAGGTCGAAGCTGTTCCGCTCCATGCGAGTCGCGGTGACCACCACCTGGTCCGTGGTCACGCGCGGCTCGGCGGCCTGGGAAGAAAGAGGAAAAAGGCCGGCGATGAGGCAGGGCAGCAGGCGGAAACGTGGCGTGAAATCAGTCATTTGTCGGTTCGCATATGTACGGGAATACGGGAACCCGAATTCTCGCCTCCGCATACTGATTCCGCCTGCGTGATTAGGCGTGTTGGCTGTTCATGAAAATCATGAGCCACACCCCGCCCGCAGTATTTCAGGCTTCGATCAGCCCGTTGCGAATGGCGATCAGCGTCAGTTCCGCCGCGTTGCCGGCACCGAGTTTCTGTTTGATGTTGTAGAGATGGGTGCCCACCGTGCGCGGACTGAGGAACAGTACGGCGGCGATCTCGGCCACGGACTTGCCGCGCGCCAGCATCACGAAGACTTCGAATTCGCGGGCGGACAGGGTTTCCAGCGGACTGCCCGGACGGCCCACCTGTTCGACGACGATTTCCTGCGCCAGCGCCGGCTCGAGAAACAGCTTGCCTGCCGCAACCTGCCGGATGGCCTCTATCAGTGCTTCGGCCGCGCTGCGCTTGGTCAGGTAGCCGAGCGCCCCGGCGGTCAGGGCGCGGCGCGGATGCGCCGTATCCTCGTGCGCGGACAGCACCAGCACGCGTGTCGCGGGCCATTTCGCCAGCAGGCGCGAGAGCGTTTCC
>CAIZKA010000550.1 GCA_903933395.1 uncultured beta proteobacterium
ACCGCCGCGGCAACCAAGCCGACACCGGATACGCTGCCCGGCATGTTCGGCGGCATGAACCCCTTCCTGCAGGCCTGGGGGCCCGTGGGCGAATATGTGGTCGATGCCACGCAGCGCACCATCCTGTTCTGGGACCTGCTGCGCCAGCGCAGCGACCAGTACTATGCGCAGAAGGCGAAGGCGGTTCCGCACGTGCTCAATTTCGACGCCGAGCTGGTACTGGATGCGCGTACCTTCGAGCGCCCGGCCAATTACATGCTGGTGCGGATCAAGCCGCCGCAAGGCGTCACGATCAATCCGCTGCAGCGTCCGTTCGTGGTGGTTGATCCGCGTGCGGGTCACGGTCCGGGCATCGGCGGCTTCAAGGCCGACAGCGAAATCGGCGTGGCGCTGCGGGCCGGACATCCCTGTTACTTCGTCGGCTTCACACCGGAACCGATGCCGGGCCAGACCATCGAGGACATCATGCATGCCGAAGCGGTGTTCCTGGAGAAGGTCATTGCCCTCCACCCGAAGGCCGAGGGCAAGCCTTGCGTCATCGGCAACTGTCAGGCCGGCTGGGCGGTCATGCTGGTGGCCGCGATACGGCCGGAACTGTTCGGACCGATCATCGTTCCCGGCTCGCCCCTGTCCTACTGGGCGGGAATCGAAGGCGAGAACCCGATGCGCTACACAGGCGGGCTGGCCGGCGGCAGCTGGATCACGGCGCTCACCAGCGACCTCGGCAACGGCAAGTTCGATGGCGGCCACCTGGTCAAGAACTTCGAGAACCTCAATCCGGCCAATACGCTGTGGAGCAAGAATTACGACATCTGGGCGAATGTGGATAAAGGTGCAGAACGCTTCCTCGAATTCGAAAAATGGTGGGGCGGCCACGTCAATCTCAATGCCGAGGAAATCCAGTGGATCGTCGATCAGCTGTTCATCGGCAATAAACTGGCCACGGGCGAGATTGTGACCAGCGATGGCGAGCGCATCGACCTGCGCAACATCCGTTCGCCGATCATCTGCTTCTGCTCGAAGGGCGACAACATTACGCCGCCGCAGCAGGCCCTGGGCTGGATCGCCGATCTTTACGCGAAGGACGACGATATCCGCGCCTGCGGCCAGACCATCATCTACGCCATCCACGAGAGCGTGGGCCATCTCGGCATCTTTGTTTCAGGGGGCATCGCCAAGAAGGAGCACAACGAATTCGCCTCCAACATCGACCTGATCGATGTCCTGCCGCCCGGCCTCTACGAAGCGGTGATGACGCCGAAATCGGACTCCGACGCCAATCCGGACCTGGTGGTCGGCGATTGGATCGTGCGCTTCGAACCGCGCACCATGGATGACATCCGTGCCATCGTCCAGCCCGATCCCGAGAACGAGCGCCGCTTTGCCGCGGTGCAAAAGGTTTCTGAAATCAATCTCGGCCTGTATCGCACCCTGCTTCAACCTCTGGTCAAGGCATCCATGAACGAGCAGACCGGCGAATTGATGAAGAAGCTGAATACATCGGAGCTGCCGCTTGAACTCTTCTCGGACCGCAATCCACTGATGCATCAGGTGGCCCTGCTTGCCGAACAGGTGCGCCAGCAACGCAAGCCGGTCTCCCCCGACAATCCGCTTCTGGCGTGGCAATCGGCGATATCCGACGCGATCGTCGCGGCGCTTGACGGCTACCGCGACATGCGTGACAAGAGCATGGAACAGATCTTCCTGGCGACCTACAGTTCGCCGCTGCTGCAGGCGCTGGTCGGAGTCCCGGCTTCCGACGAGGCACCGCGCAAGCGACCTGAAGCGGATCCAGAGCGCGTCGCCTTCATCCAGAAGCGCATCGCCGAACTGAAGTCCCGCATTGCCGAGGGCGGCCTGCGCGAAGCCGCCATCCGCAGCCTGGTTTATATCGGCATGGCCGGACCGGGCGTCGATGAACGCGCCTTCAACGAACTGCGGAAAATCCGCGCCGAAAACAAGGGCATGTCGCTGGCAGAGTTCAAGCAAACCCTGCGCGAGCAGTTCTTTGCGCTGCTGCTTGACCGCGATGCGGCGCTTGCCGCCATTCCGCAGATGCTGCCGGCCGATGCCGCCAAACGCGCACAGGCGCTGGAAGCCATCCGCCGCACCGTGCAAGCCACGGGCAAGCCAGGCGGCGAGCGAGCCGAACGCCTGGCCGTGATCGAAGAAATGTTTGGCGCCGAGAAAAATGCCAAACCTGCCAAAAGGAAAACCCGATGAGCAAGAAACTGCGCCGCCCCGTGCTTGAGGGCAAGAAAGCACTGGTCGTCGGCATCGCCAACGAATACTCGATCGCCTACGGCTGTGCCCGGGCATTCCATGAACTCGGCGCCGATGTCGCGATCACCTACCTGAACGAGAAGGCCAAGCCGCACGTGGAGCCACTCGCCCGGGCGGTCGAATCGCCGCTGTTTCTGCCGCTCGACGTGTCGCAGCCGGGCGACATGGAAGCCCTGTTCAAGCGGATAAAAAAGGAATGGGGGCAACTCGACATCCTGGTGCACTCCATCGCGTCGGCGAAGAAGGAAGACATTAAGGGAAACCTGATCGACTGTTCGGCCGACGGCTTCGCCATGGCGATGGATATCTCCGTGCATTCCTTCATCCGCATGGCCAAACTGGCCGCGCCCCTGATGAAGGACGGCGGAACCATGTTCGCCATGAGCTATCACGGCGCGGCAAAAGTGGTCCCCAACTACAACGTGATGGGTCCGGTGAAGGCGGCGCTCGAGGCATCGTGCCGCTATCTCGCCTACGAGCTCGGCCCGCAGAAAATCCGCGTTCACCCGATTTCCCCGGGACCGCTCAAGACCCGCGCCGCCTCCGGTCTCAAGGACTTCGACATGCTCCTGAACCAGGCCATGGAAAGGGCGCCCGTCGGCGAACTGGTCGATATCATGGATGTCGGCTTTACCTGTGCCTACCTCGCCAGCCCTTACGCGCGTCGCATGACCGGAGACACGGTCTATGTCGATGGCGGCATCAACATCATGGCCTGAAGCGGCGCCCGACCCACGGAAAGTCGGCGCCGGCGACACGGCGATTCGTCCGCAAGGGCCAGATCCTGCGTTTTAACGACGCCTCAGAGATAGCGTGAAGCGTCATCAAAATTGAGCTTTTTCGGGGGCGGCAGTTCCGCGCGGGGAACACGGGCCAGGACGAAGGCTCTGCTCATCGGTTTTGATCCGGTCAATTCCGCAACGGCAAAATCGACATCGGCCGCATCTTCGCTGCTGCCCTCGTCAACGACCAGGTTCATCTTATTGAGGCGCAGGTGCTTCGAGTCGAAGTGCAGATAGCGTTGCGGGTTGCCGAGTACGTCCGTCAGACATTCGAGCTCTGCTTCAAGCACCGAATCGCCGCCGCCCAGCGTTTCCAGTTGCCGTTCGTTCTCAAGCAGTTCCGCCGCCAGCCTGGCCTGCTCGCTCTGCGCCGCCGGAGCCTCGCCAAGCATCGAGCCCAGGCCCGGACCATGTTGCTGCAACAACCTCAAGCGCGTCCGCATCAGCGAACGACTGGTCTGCAGGTCCTGCCTTTCGACACGATCCTCGCCAATCTCTGACATCGCTTGGGCAAGCAGATGTTCGAATACCTCAACCCCGATAACACGCCGCAAGCGCAGTTCATCGCTGTCGCAGAGACGCGCACGGTGATCCGAGAAGCTTGCGTTCGTCTGTGCCACATCGCGCTGAACCGTGGTCCCGTGCAGCGCCATGCCGAAGACCGGCTGAATCTTGAACGCCATGCCGAGCACCGCATACGCCTCGTCGAGTCCCGGGTTCTTGTCGAACACAGCGCGCAGATTGTCCGAACCACCGAGCACATCATGGATGTCCGACGGTGCGACAAAAAAAGCCCGCAAAACCGGATCGGCAGGCCAGGCCTTCGACGAAAGGATATGCACGGCCGGCAGGGTGGCGATCTGCGAACGCAGGAACCTGATGGTGGTTTCGACGGCGGGTGCCAGGCGCTTGCGGCAGGTCGGAAGCAACTTGAGCTTGGGATTGGTCAGAGCAATGGCCTTCTCCACGGCCCAGTCAAGCATCTCATCCGACACCCGATCCGGATCGAATTGACCCTGCCGGTTTTTGAACCAGTCGAGAATACCCATGTCATCATTCCTCAATTGGAAAACGCCCGTCAAGGAAGCGCAGAATAAGCCGTCATTCCCGCAAAAGCCGGAATCCAGAGGAAGCATGGCCTGGACACCGGCTTTCGCCGGTGTGACGAAGCGCGACTTGATCAGTGACTCATTAAATCCTATCACCTATCCTTTCCAGCATCGCTCTCACGCGCGACCCCGGACAACGCAGTATCTCCTCGCCTTGATCAGGACCAGTTGCCAATTCCTTCCGGTTTGCTCAAGATCACGGACATGAATGCTTCCGCCTTGCTCAGATACCTGCAGTTCTCATTGCCGCTTCTGGCGACACTGCGGCGCTATCGACTCGCCTGGCTGGGCAGGGATTCGATTGCCGGCTTTTCAGCCTGCATCGTTTCCATCCCCTCGGTAATCGCCTATGCCGAACTGGTGCATCTGCCGCCGATTACCGGGCTCTACGCG
>CAIZKA010000551.1 GCA_903933395.1 uncultured beta proteobacterium
AGGAACTTGCCCAGCGCCCATTTGAGGATATTGTCCAGCGGCACCAGCGTAAGGACCACCGGCAATAACGGCAGCCCCGCCGCAATGACGATGTGGGTCACCGCCATGCGATTGACCGGGGTGTAGCCCATCTCGCGGATGCTCTGGATCGTCGTGTTCAGTTCCCCCGTCGAAGGCAGGGCCGGAGAGTCCGCAGGACTCTCGTCTTCGGGCTTTCCGGTCCACTTGCGATGCATGGTGACATGCTGGCGGGTTGCCATGCGGCCGTACTCGAGCAGTGCCCGCTCGCGTGCCACGAACAGTGGCTTGGCGAATACGAGCAGGGGGCCGAGGAACAACATGAGGTTGAGCGCCAGCCATGCTGCGATGACAAACCACACAATTTCCGGGGGGCGCCGCTCCAAGGTGAGATCTTTCAGGATGGCCGAGGAGATCACGCAACTCAAAGCGAAGGAAAAGCCGCTGAACACGCTGGGATAAACCGCCAGAAAGCCGAGCCCGGCCGCGCGGTCCGGATGAGCCGGTATCAGGCGCAGCGGCAGCCGGGAGATGCGGAAAAGCAGCCCACCCCAGACCAGAAACCACCAGATCCAGCGCAGGGTCAGGAACAGGAAAAGGGGGTTGCTCACGTAGCGGACCACGGTGCCGGCCCACGATAGCTGGGCCTGGCCGCCGACCATGGCGCCTTCCCAACTCGAACCGCTGAGCGAGATGACGACTCGCATGACGACGCCTGAATGGACGATAGCCACGGCAACGATGATTCCCTCCGCAATCCATGAACTGGATCGACGGTCGGCAATGGCCAGCGCGGCCTCGTACCTTGGCAGACTGTCGCGGGAGAGGAGTCCCGCTTCCCTGAACTGCCGGCCCAGGATCTTGAAGCGGCTGTCGGCGTAACGCTCGGTCGCGACCATCGCCCAGATCGCGATCAGGTAGCGCGCCGGAACCGTGAGGTCGGCGAAGTAGCCCCAGCCGTGGTAGCCGCTGTCGACCAGCGATTGAGCGACGGCGAGCAGCGCAGGCGGCAGCCACGCAAACAGGGCAAGAACAGCGGCGGTGCGCAGCGTGGTGAGCTGATCCGCTCCGAGCAGTCCGAGGCGGCGCAGGACCCCGTAGAACGGGCCGCCGGCCACGAGCGAGAAACTGGTATCGGATTCAACGCGTGCGGATTCCTTCAACGGTTCTCTCCCTTCAGGAGTAATACGGGCTCAGCTTCAGTTTCGGCTTTTGCGGCGCCGGTCGTTCTCGAAAAGTTATGCGAAGCGGTATCCCCTGGGACGGCGCTGATGGTACGGCGATTCAGCGTGTGATGTACAGCAGTTCGAAGCCGCACTGCACCGCTGAATCTTACCGGAAGGCCGGATACGCAAACTATTCCGGTCGGGATTCCCTGTCGAAGGTATCGTGGTAAGGGGCCGGGAAACTCGGACTATTTATTGCCTCACTAAGTTCTGGCGCCGGTCTAGAATAGCCCGGAATTTCGAAATCGACTACTTTTACTCAGGAGTAAACATGCGCATCACAAAGCTTGCCTTGATTGCCTGTGGTGCCTTGCTGGGCCATCTGCTTGTCGTTCCGGCATTTGCCCAGAACGCGCAGGGACAGCCTGCGCCGCAAGCGCAACAACCGCCGCAGACTCCCCAGCAACACGCCGCACTGCTCAAGGAATGGCTGCAGTTCAGCGCAAACCAGATACGTGCTTACGAATGGACTGAGACGACCGTCGTCAGCAAGGATGGACAAGAGAAATCGCGCACGGTAAAGCGGTGCTACTACGGGCCCGACGGCACGCTGCAGAAAGTGGTACTGCAGACGACGCCCGAGAAGGCAGGCGGTCCGCCCGGAATTCTTCCGCTCGGGCGTCTGGCCAAGAAGGCTGCCGAGCACAAGAAGGAGGAAGCGACCGACTACATGAAAAATGCCACGGCGCTCGTTCATCAGTACATTCCACCGGCCCCCGGACTCATTCAGCAGTCGATCAACAACGGCAGGATGGGGATGCAGGTGCTCGAGCCTAATCGCCGCGCGCGCCTGACCTTCGGCGATTTCCTGAAGCCGGGCGATTCGCTTGGCATCGAGATCGAATTGCCGACCAACCGCCTGCTGGCCATGTCCGTGGCCAGCTACCTCGACACCGCCGCCGATGCCGTGGCCATGAACGTCGCGATGTCCGTGATGCAGGACGGCACGATCTACGTCGCCCGCTCCGTGCTCGACGCCAGGACAAAAGGGCTCAGCGTCACTGTCGAGAACTCGGGACACCGGCGCATTGCGCCTTGAGCCCTGCACCCTGACGAATCTGATAGGAGGAGGAAACATGCTGCGAACTTGTCTGTTTTTGGCTTCATCCCTGCTGGCCACAGCCGTTGCCTGGGCGCAGCAAGTCGCGCCGAGCCAGCCACCGGCGGTCAGCGCCCCTGCAGCCGAAACGGAGTCGCAGAAACTTGCGCGCACCAAGCTCATGGACATGGCGAAGTTCCTGTCGCGCCAGGAGAAGTTCAGCGCCACAATGCGCGTCGGCTATGAAGTGCTGCAGGCCAGCGGCCAGAAGATCGAATTCGGCGAAATCCGCGACCTGGCGGTGCAACGGCCCAACCGCGTTCGCGTTTCGGAGCAGCAGAGCGACGGGTGGGGCAACGTCATGATGTTCGATGGCAAGACCATCACGCTGCTGGACGGCGACACTGGCACGTACGCGCAGGTGCCTCAACCCGGCGACATCGACCACACGGTTACGTATTACGTCCGCGACCTGAAGATGCGGCTGCCCTTGGCGCCCTTGCTGATGGTCCATTTCCCGGAAGAAATGCAGGGACGGATCGAGAACGTCGACTACGTCGAGCGTACAAATATTCTGGGCGAACCCGCGCACCATATCGCGGCACGCACCGCAAATGTGGATTTCCAGGTATGGATCGCCGATGGCAAGCGGCCGTTGCCGCTGCGCATCGTCATGAACTATCGGAAGGAGCCGGGGCACCCGCAATTCTGGGCGCAGTTCTCCAAGTGGAACCTCGCGCCGCAGTTTACAAAGACTACCTTCGAGTTCAAGCCGCCCAAGGGTGCCGAACAGATACTGTTCGCTGTACAGGTGCCGCCCCTGGCTGGAGTAGAGCAAGCGGGCGGGACACAGAAGCAAGGAGACAAGCAATGATTTCAAGGAAACGGACTACCTGTATTCCCGCAGTCGTATTGACGGGCCTGCTGTCGACAGTCGTTTTCATGCAGGACGTCGAAGCGCGGGGTGGCGGCGGTGGCGGCCACAGCGAAGGCGGTGGCGGCGGTAGCCACAGTGGCGGTGGCGCTTCGGCCAGTGGCGGCGGTTTCTCGCGTCAGGGCGGAGCTTCGGGCGGCAGTTTCGGTGCGGGAGGGGGCGGGTCTCCGGCTGCCGCATCGCAGGCGCACGCGGGCGGCGGCGCGGCCGCGGCGCCGTCCGGCGGCGGAGCGAGCAGCATGCAGGGCACCAGCTCCGCGAATCAGGCATCGCGGCAATCCTCGGCGAGCAGCATGCAGGGCACGTCGTCTGCCAATCAGGCGTCGCGGCAGAGCACGGCGTCGACAACCACCTCGTCCAACCAGGCGGCGCGGCAAAGCACGTCCTCGTCCAACCAGGAGTCGCGCCAAAGCGCGTCCACCACGAACCAGTCACAGCGGCAGCAGACGGCCCAGGGCTACTACCCGCCACCTGCCTCGGGAGGCTACTACCCGCCACCAGCCAACGTGTACTACGGTAGCAGCAGCAGCGACGCTGCTGCCGGCTTCGTCGTCGGCGCCGTAGTCGGCGCAGCTGTCGCGTCTGCCAGTCACCCGGCACCCGCGCCGGCCACCACCACGATTGTTTATACGCAGGCACCGCCGCCTCCGCCGGCCACCACTACGGTTATTTATACCCAAGCCCCGCCGCCTGCGCCGGCTCAGCCGGCCCCGGTACCTCCGATGGCGACCCTGCCTTGTGCTCCGGATGTCTCGCAGGCCAACGGCGTTACCTATTACCGTTGCGGGCAGTATTACTACATGCGGGCCTTCAGCCCTGCCGGGCCGACCTATATGCCGGTGCAGCCGCCCGTCAAATGACACTGTCTGCGG
>CAIZKA010000552.1 GCA_903933395.1 uncultured beta proteobacterium
CCTGATGCAGGTGTCGATACCCACCGTGGCGGCCGTCAACGGTGCGGCGCTCGGCGGCGGTTGCGAACTGGCCATCGCCTGCGATATGGTGTTGGCCTCCGAAACCGCCAAGCTCGGCCAGCCGGAAATCAAGCTGGGCGTCTTCCCGCCGATTGCCGCGATCCTGCTGCCGCGCCAGATTCCGATGACCAAGGTGATGGAACTGCTGCTCGGCGGCGGCATCGTCGACGCGCAGGAGGCGCATCGCATCGGCCTGGTGAATCGCGTGTTTCCGAAGGAAAGTTTTGCTGCCGACACGGCGAAGTTCCTCGAGCAGTTCACCTCGCTGTCGCGCGTTGCGCTGATCCATACCAAGAAGGCGGTCAAGGAAGCCGCCACCCGGCCGTTCTACGAGGCCCTGTTCCATATCGAGCAGCATTACCTCAAGGACCTGATGGCCACCGAGGATGCCAAGGAAGGGCTGAACAGCTTTATCGAAAAGCGCAAGCCCGTGTGGACCAACAAATAATCCGAACAGAGGAGCAGGCATGATTCCAAGCACCATCCAGACGTGGCAGATGACCGAACCGGGCAAGCTGCTGCGCACAGAGATTCCGATGCCCGAACTGCAGGCCGGCGAAGCGCTGGTGGAGATCCGCGGCTGCGGCGTCTGCCACACCGAC
This sequence comes from uncultured beta proteobacterium, assembly GCA_903933395.1. GTDB lineage: Bacteria > Pseudomonadota > Gammaproteobacteria > Burkholderiales > Rhodocyclaceae > Sulfuritalea. The sequence goes on from CAIZKA010000552.1 coordinate 663, forward strand.
CTGTCCTACTTCTACATGGGCGTGCCGACCGTGCACAAGGGCCCGCTGTCGCTCGGCCACGAGATTTCCGGCGTGGTCGTGGCCGGCGATGCGCGGGTGCTGGGCAGGGAAGTCGTGATTCCCGCGGTCCTGCCCTGCAACAAGTGCGAGCTGTGCAAGACCGGCCGCGGCAACCGCTGCCTCGCGCAGAAAATGCCCGGCAATTCGATGGGCATCTACGGCGGCTATTCCAGCCACATCCCGGTGCCTGCCGAAGACCTGTGCATCGTCGGCAATCGCGGCGCGATTCCGCTGGAGCACCTGTCGGTCATCGCCGACGCGGTGACCACGCCCTACCAGGCCGCCAAGCGCGCGCGCCTTGCGGCCGGCGACCGCGTCATCATCATGGGCGCCGCCGGCGGCGTCGGCAGCTTCATGACCCAGGTGGCCAAGGGCATGGGCGCTGCGGCCGTGGTCGGCATCGACATCAACGAGGAAAAACTCGAGTTCATGAAGGGCTACGGCGCCGACTTCACCATCAATCCCAAGGGCAGGAGCGCGAAGGAGGTCAAGGAGCTGTTCAAGGCCTTCTGCAAGGAGAAAGGCCTGCCCGCCAACTACGGCTGGAAGATCTTCGAAGTCACCGGCAGCAAGCCCGGCCAGGAACTGGCGCTGTCGCTGCTTTCCTTCACCGGCACGCTGGTGGTGGTGGGTTACGGCACGGACGAGACTTCCTACATGCTGTCCAAGCTGATGGCCTTCGACGCCGAACTGATAGGCACCTGGGGCTGCCTGCCCGAGTACTATCCGCAGGTGCTGGAGATGTGCGTCGATGGCCGCATCGCGCTCGAGCCCTTCGTCGAGACGCGGCCGATGAGCCAGATCGAACAGGTGTTCGACGAAGCCCATCACGGCAAACTCAGGCGGCGCGTCATCCTGACTCCCGATTTCTGAAACAGATTCATCACTTAGACGAAGCACCCACCGAATTCAAAGAGGAGAAACAACATGGCACTGGAATGGCTACGCAGGGAAAACGATCTCAAGGATCACCAGCTCATCGACAACAGCCACTTCGGCACCGAAGCGCCGACGGTGATCTACGAAGAGCGCCCCGTTCTTGACGACAAGGGCGCTGCGGTGGCCGGCCTGTTCTCCGCCTGGATCTGGCTCAACAACCCGAGCCAGTACAACTCCTACACCACCGACATGGTCAAGGGCGTCATCGCCGGCATGCAGCGCGCCTCAAGTGATCGCAAGATCGTCGCCGTGGTGTTCACCGCGGTCGGCGACAAGGCCTTCTGCACCGGCGGCAACACGGCCGAGTACGCCTCCTACTACTCCAAGCGCCCCAACGAATACGGCGAGTACATGGACCTGTTCAATGCCATGGTCGACGGGATACTGAACTGCAAGAAGCCGGTGATCTGCCGCGTCAATGGCATGCGCGTCGCCGGCGGCCAGGAAATCGGCATGGCCACCGACATCACGGTGACTTCCGACCTCGCCGTGTTCGGCCAGGCCGGCCCCAAGCACGGCTCGGCGCCGGTGGGCGGCTCGACGGATTTCCTGCCCTGGTTCCTCTCCATGGAAGACGCGATGTACAACTGC
>CAIZKA010000553.1 GCA_903933395.1 uncultured beta proteobacterium
CGACGATGGACGGCGTGGTGCGCGCACCTTCCGCGTTTTCGATGACCTTGGGCTTGCCGCCTTCCATGATGGCGACGCAGCTGGTGGTGGTGCCGAGGTCGATGCCGATGATCTTGCCCATGATTTTTCCTTTAAAAATGTTGCTCGCCGGGAATGTCCCGCAGCGAATCTCTATGCCTGATATGGGGGTATTGCGGCTTGCTTCAAGCCGCCGGTGCCGCTTTTGCCTTCGAAACCACCACCAGTGCCGGGCGGATCACGCGTCCGTGCAGGGCATAGCCCTTTTGCAAGACGTTCAACACGGTATTGGCTTCGGTGCTTGCATCCGGCGCCTCGATCTGGCTGATGGCCTGGTGCTGGTGCGGATCGAACTTCTGGCCCAGGGGGTTGATCTCGGCCAGGCTGGACTTTTCGAAAGCCGCCGTGAGCTGGCGCAGGGTCAGTTCGACGCCTTCCTTGAGGTGTTCGGCGCCGTCGCTGGCCAGCGCGGCTTCAAGGCTGTCCTTGACGGCCAGGAGTTCGGTGGAAAAACGCTCGACGGCGAATTTGCCGGCCTTGGCGATGTCTTCCTGGGCGCGGCGGCGGATGTTCTCGCCTTCGGCCTTGGCGCGCAGCCAGGCGTCGTGATGCTCGGCGGCCTTGAGTTCGGCGGCCTTGAGCAGGTCTTCGGCGCTGGGAATCACCGTAACTTCAGGGCTCGGGTCAAGAGTTATGCCTCCGGCGGAGCCGGGGGCGGTATCCCTTGCGGACGGCGCCGGCGGTACGGCGTTATCCGCCTTGCCGGTATTTTCCGGCAGTGCCTCGGAGTTCGGGGTGCTGGTGCGGTCCTGCATGGGTCGGGCTCCTCAAGAAACCCGCCGCAGATGAGGGCGATTCCGGCGAGTTCAAGCCCCGTCCGCAAGAAATGTTTCAGGCCTGGCTGCGCACCCAGCGCATCAGGCTGCCGGCGTCCATTGCTCCGGACTGCCGGGCGATCTCCTGTCCCTTGCGGAAAAGGACCAGGGTCGGAATGGAGCGTATGCCGAAGCGCGCCGCAAGCTGCTGTTCTTCCTCGGTATTAAGCTTGGCCAGGCGAATTTCCGGTTCCAGTTGACGGGCGGCCTCGGCAAAGGCCGGGGCCATGGCGCGGCAGGGGCCGCACCAAGGCGCCCAGAAGTCGACCAGCACGGGCACATCTGAGCGGCTGACATGACTTTCAAAGCTGTTCGCATCGAGTTCCAGCGGTTCGCCGCGAAACAGGGCCGATTTGCATTTGCCGCAGCTTCCGCCGTCGGCGAGTCGCCCGGCCGGCAGGCGATTGGGGGCGTGGCAGTGCGGACAGACGACGATGAGGCTTTCGGCCATGACGGGCTCCGTATATCAGTTCCAACTGATATATGGCCGCATGCGGCCGCTTCAAGTACCTCGCTCTGCGCGCCTGGGATGCCGCTTGGCGGGCAGGCGTCAGGATTTGGCGCCGAGGGCGGTCGCGCGTTGCTTTGCTTGAGGGTCGGCGGTGGCGGCGAGCGGCCAGCCTGAGAGGTGGGCCGACACCAGGTCGCGAAAAGCGGCAATCCAGTCGGGGCGCTCGTTGACGCAGGGGATGTAGTGGAATTTCTTGCCGCCCGACAGCAGAAACGCCTCTTTGCATTCCATGGCGATTTCTTCGAGGGTTTCCAGGCAATCGGCGACGAAGCCGGGGCAGATCACATCGACCCGCGCCGTACCGTCACGACCGAGTTTTTCCAGTGTCGGCTGGGTGTAGGGTTGCAGCCATTCCGCCTTGCCGAAGCGTGACTGGAAGGTGACCATGTAGTCCTTGCCGCTCAGTCCCAGGGCTTCGGCCAGCAGTCGGCCCGTCTTCTGGCATTCGCAATGGTAGGGGTCGCCGAGGTCGAGCGAGCGGCGCGGCACGCCGTGAAAGCTCATTACCAGTTTGTCCGGCCGGCCGTTGGTGGTCCAGTAGTCGCGCACGCTGGCGGCCAGCGCCGCGATGTAGCCGGGGTGGTCGTGGAAATGCTTGATGAAGCGGATCTCGAGCGGATTGCGGCTGCGCTTGATCCAGTCGGCGACGTCATCCATCACGCTGGCGGTGCTGCTGGCTGCGTATTGCGGGTAGAGGGGCACCACCAGCACGCGCTCGACGCCGTCGCGCTTGAACTGGTCGAGCATATTGGCGATCGAGGGCTGGCCGTAGCGCATGGCCCAGGCCACGGCGATCTCCGCAGCACCGGCTTCACCGAGCCAGCCCCTGAGCAGTTTGGCCTGGCGTTCGGTATGCACCTTCAGTGGCGAACCTTCCGCCATCCAGATCTTGGCGTACTTGGCTGCCGATTTCGCCGGGCGCAGGGTGAGCACGAAGAGATTGAGGATCAGCCACCAGACAGGGCGCGGGATTTCGACCACACGCGGGTCCCAGAGGAACTGCTTGAGATAGGGGCGCAGGGCGGCAGCGGTCGGCGCTTCGGGGGTGCCGAGATTCACCAGGAGGACGCCAGTACGGCGCGGCGCGCCATGCTGTTGGGCAGGTTCGGGGGCGTAGCGGGGCATAGGTTTACGGTGCTGAGAGGGCTGACGAAAGCAGTTTGGCGGTGATGTCGACGATGGGGATCACACGTTCGTAGGCCATGCGTGTCGGGCCGATGACGCCGATGGTGCCGACGATCTGGCCGTCGACCTCGTAGGGCGCGGCGACCACACTGCACTCATCGAGCGGGGCGATGCCGGATTCGCCGCCGATGAAGACCTGCACGCCTTCGGCGCGGCTGGAAAGTTCCAGAAGCTGGGCAAGGCCGGTCCTCTGCTCGAACAGGTCGAACAAACGGCGCAGGCGGGTCATGTTGGAGGACAGGTCTTCGACGCCGAGCAGGTTTTTCTCGCCGCTGATGACGTATTGCGTCGAAGTGTCGGCAATCGCCTGGTTGCCGGCATCGAGCGCGGCCGTCATCAGTTCGGACATGTCGGCGCGCAACTGGCGCAGCTCCTCCACCACCCGGGCCCGTACCTGGTCGAAGTCGAGTCCGAGGCAGTTCTGGTTCAGGTAGTTGGCCGCCTCGGTCAATTCCGACGGGCTGTAGTTGCGCTGGGTGAACAGGATGCGGTTCTGCACGTCGCCGTCGGCGGTGACGATGATCAGCAGGACGCGCTTGTCCGACAGGCTGAGGAATTCGATCTGGCGGATGCGCGGCTGCTGGCGGCGCGGTGAAACCACCACGCCGGCAAAGGCGGTGAGTTGCGAAAGCAACTGCGAAGCGTGACTGATCACGAGCTGCGGCTGGTCGGGTTGCATGGCCTCCTTCATCTCGGAAAGCTCACTGCTTTGCAGTGGCCTGACGGTCAGCAGGGAATCGACGAAGAGGCGGTAGCCCAGCGGCGTCGGTACGCGTCCGGCCGAGGTGTGCGGGCTGGCGATGAAGCCCATCTCTTCCAGATCCGACATGACATTGCGAATGGTCGCCGGGGAGAGTTCAAGGCCCGAGTACTTGGACAGCGTGCGCGAACCCACCGGCTGACCTTCGGCGATATAGCGTTCGATCAGGGTTCTCAGCAGGGTTTGCGCGCGGTAGTCGAGCATGGCGTCGATTGTAGCAGCCAGTTCGGTCCGGCCCCGGAAGGGCTGTCCGGCCGGCAGGGCAATCGCATGAATGCCAACGTCGTGAACCCTTGAAATAGTTGTTTACGATCAATCGGTTGCAAGGGGGCTGTTCACAGGGGTTTGATTTGTGTAGTTTTCTGTCTTTTTGGGGTGGGCCATGGAGACAG
>CAIZKA010000554.1 GCA_903933395.1 uncultured beta proteobacterium
CCAGCCGCGCCCGCCGCGGGTGCGCCAGCGGAAGGCCGTGGCCGACCAGTCGGTGGGCGGCAGCGGCAGCGGCAGGACGGCTTCGAGGCGATCGAACAGCGCATCGAGGCGGTCGATCAGGGGAGCAAACGCGCGGGCGGGATCGGACATCGGTTAAGCTTGCAGGCCATTGAAGGAAGCTCACTTTAGCAGATTCATGTTTCGATTCTTCCCCCTCATCTTCGTCCTGCTGGCCCTCGCCGGCTGCTCGCAAAGCCCGCTCAAACCGGAATCGCGCGCCGTCGAACCAGCGCCGACTGCGGCTTCCTGTCCCGCCTCCGCCGCCTGTCCGGCCTGCCCGGTGTGCCCGGTCGTCGAGCCGCCGAAGCCCGCCGAAAAGCCCTTGCAGGCCGCCGACTGGAACGAGCTGCCGGGCTGGACCGACGACGATCCCGGCGCCGCCTTCACCGCCTTCGTCGCCGGTTGCCGAAGCCTGGAAAGGCAGGCGCAATGGAAGCCGGTCTGCGCTTCGGCGCGCGAGGTCAGGGACAAATCCGCGGCGGCGCTGCGCGGCTGGTTCGAGGCGCAGCTCCAGCCCTGGGCGCTGGTCAATCCGGACGGCTCGCGCAACGGATTGATCACCGGCTATTACGAACCCATCCTCAAGGGCAGCCGCCAGCAAACGCGCGGCTACAAGCATCCGGTGTTCGGCCCGCCGGATGACATGATCGTCGTGGAACTGGCCGATCTCTATCCCGAGCTCAAGCACCTGCGCCTGCGCGGGCGCATCGAAGGCCACAAGCTGGTGCCCTACTATTCCCGCGCCGAATGGACGCCGCAGGAGAGCAGGCGCTCACCAGCGGCCCTGATGTGGATCGACGATCCCATCGATCTGTTCTTCATGCAGATCCAGGGTTCGGGCCAGGTGCAGCTCGCCGACGGCAGCCGCGTGCGCCTCAATTACGCCGACCAGAACGGCCATCCGTATCGCTCCATCGGCCGCTGGCTGATCGACAAAGGCGAACTCAAAACCGAGCAGGCGTCGATGCAGGGCATCAAGGCCTGGGCCAAGTCCAACCCGGCGCGGCTGACCGAGTTGCTCAACACCAACCCGAGTCTGGTCTTCTTCCGCGAACTGCCGGTCGAGGGCAGCGGGCCGCAAGGTGCGCTGGGCCTGCCGCTGACGCCGGAACGCTCGCTCGCCGTCGACCCGCGCCATGTCCCGCTGGGCGCGCCGATCTGGCTGGCCACCACCCGGCCCAACAGCACGCAAACGCTCAACCGTCTGATGCTGGGACAGGACACGGGCGGCGCCATCCGCGGCGTGGTGCGCGCCGATTTCTACTGGGGCAGCGGCGTCGAGGCCGGCAACCAGGCCGGCAAAATGCGCCAGCAGGGGCGCATGTGGGTGCTGATGCCGCGCGGCTATCAGCCGGGAACGCCGTAGCATTTCTCCCTCCCCTTGAAGGGGAGCAACCGTGTTCCAAGTCAAGCCGTTTTGGCTGTCCAAGGCGCATTATTTTTGACCATGGCATTCATGATGGTGAGCAGTTTTCGCATGCAGGCGACGATGACGACCTTGACGGGTTTGCCGGCTTGCTTGAGG
>CAIZKA010000555.1 GCA_903933395.1 uncultured beta proteobacterium
ACCGTCACGATCCACGGCCATTGCCGGCAGCGGCGTTTGCGGCAGGCGCGAAAGATCGGTGCGGACGTGCCTGGCCTTGAGGCCGAGCTGCCTGGCGGCGAGCAGGATTTGCGGCACCCCGAAATCCTTGCCCGGCTCGCGAAAATCATGCGCCAGCTGGTCGGCATCGGCGGCGATGTTGTGGAAGCGCGCCAGCATGACCAGGCCGATCAGGCCGCTGTCTGGTGCGCGACGGCCTTCGGCGGCGGCGTCCTCGCCATCCGGTTCGGCAATAAGGGTCAGCGGCGAATCGGTCATGGAACGTCGGGGTCGAATGCCAATCCGGATCCCGAACGCAAATTCCGTACCGCGTTACCGACCTGCCTTCCGCCGCTTTGCGGCCATGCCAGATCGCTTTTTGTCACAAACCGACTGGCGGATGACCTTCCCGAAACACATCAGGAATGTCCCGGCCAGGCCTTAATCTGCGCAAACCCGGCGGTGAAGGGCAGGACATAATGCTTAAGGCATCAAGCAGATTTCCGCCCGGGCAAGGCTTGGTTTAACCATCAAGCATTTCCCGGAAGCGGGAAAATACTTCTCAGGAATGAAGGAAACAATTCATGCCCGGAGCAGGCCAATCCGGCGTAAACCTCCCCAGTCGTCATTCCCGCGCAGGCGGGAGCCCACACAGTATTTCGACACCGTTTCTGGATTCCGGGTCAAGCCCGGAATGACGGGACGGGGGCGCCCATCGGGCCTGGAGCCAACCAATCCAGCGCAATCCTCCCCAACCGTCATTCCCGCGCAGGCGGGAATCCAGGCCGAGTATCGGTGCCGTTCCTGGATTCCGGGTCAAGCCCGGAATGACGGCGCAGAGTCGGCGCTGGCGCTACGGCGATTCAGGCGGCCGAATTACGCAACCGCTTTATGCAAGCTCGGCCATGCCGTTGTGCCGCAGCAAGGCATCCGGTTGCGGGTCTCGGCCGCGGAAGGCGCGGAAGGATTCGAGCGCGGGACGCGAGCCGCCGACGGAGAGGATTTCGCGCCAGAAGCGTTCGCCGGTGTTTGCATCCAGCGTGCTGCCGGAGGTTTTCGCGGCTTCCTCGAAGGCTGCGTAGGCATCGGCCGAAAGGACTTCGGCCCACTTGTAGCTGTAGTAGCCGGCCGCGTAGCCGCCGCCGAAAATATGCGAGAAGCTGTGCGGGAAACGGTTCCATTCCGGCGGCGGCAGCACCGCCACTTCGCTGCGCACTGTCGCCAACAGGTCCATGAAGCGGCGATCCGTGCCCGGCACGAACTCGCTGTGCAGCAGCAGGTCGAAAAGGCCGAACTCGATCTGGCGCAGGATCTGCAGGCCGCTCTGGAAATTCTTGGCCGCGATCATCTTGTCATACAGCGCGCGCGGCAGCGGCGCGCCGGTTTCGGCATGGCCGGTCATGCCGCTGAGTACGTCCCATTCCCAGCAGAAGTTCTCCATGAACTGGCTCGGCAGTTCGACCGCATCCCATTCGACGCCGTGGATGCCCGACACCGGCAGTTCCTCCACCTGCGTCAGCAGGTGGTGCAGGCCGTGGCCGCATTCGTGGAACAGGGTGATGACATCGTCGTGACTGAAGGTTGCAGGTTTGTCGCCGACGGGAGCCGGAAAGTTGCAGTTGAGGTAGGCCACCGGCGTCTGCACGCCGCCGGTGATGCGGCGGCGGGTGATCGCCTCGTCCATCCAGGCGCCGCCGCGCTTGGTTTCGCGTGCATAGAGGTCGAGGTAGAAGCGGCCGATGAGTTTGCCCTTACGCTCGATGCGGAAGAAGCGCACGGCGGGATGCCAGACCGGCGCGGTGTCGGGCGCCAGCTTGACGGCGAACAATGACTCGATGACGCGGAAGAGTCCGGCC
>CAIZKA010000556.1 GCA_903933395.1 uncultured beta proteobacterium
CCGACGAACAGCGTCGCCTGGCGCGCCTCGCGCACGTTCGGCGTGCGCTGCAGCGAGACGCCGATGTAGGCGCCGAGATTGGCCAGCAGGCTCCAGACCAGGCAATGGGTGATTTCGTCCAGCCCGGTCAGACCGAACAGGTGTTGCGGACGCAGCAGTTCGAAGCCGAACAGGCCGTGGGCAATGAAGCCGTCTGGCAGCCAGCCGGACTTGGCGAACGACGGCAGCAACAGCGTGTAGGCCCACAGCACGAAACCCGCCGCGAGGCCTGCCAGCGCACCTTCGCGCGTGCCGCCCTTCCAGAACAGGCCGCCGATCACCACCGGCGCGAACTGCGCCACCGCGGCAAAGGAAATCAGGCCGATCGAGACCAGTGCATAGGCTTCGCCGGCGACGCGGAAATACAGGTAGCCGAGGCCGAGAATGACAGCGATGGCCCAGCGCCGGATTTCCAGCAGCAGCCCGGAGAGATCCGCCTTGTCCGCCAGGCCCAGCCAGCGCAGGCGCAGCAAGGCCGGCATCACCAGATCGTTGCAGACCATGGTCGACAGCGCGATGGTCTCGACGATGACCATGCCGGTCGCCGCCGAGAGGCCGCCGATATACACGAACAGGGCCAGTGCCTCGTGCTGATGGGCCATCGGCAGGGTCAGGACGAAAGTGTCGGCGTCCACTCCGGCGCCCTGGAAATGCAGCATGCCGGCCAGCGCCACGGGCAGCACGAAGAGGTTGATCAGGAACAGGTAGAGCGGAAACATCCACACCGCGCGACGCAAATGGCTGGCGTCGACGTTTTCCACCACGGCGATCTGGAACTGGCGCGGCAGCAGCAGCGAGGCGAACAGCGAGAGGAAGATCAGCGTGCCCCAGGTGCCATAGGCCGCCGGAGAGTCGGCGGTGGCGAGACGGCGCGCAACCGCAGGCACCTTGGCCGCCTGCGCAAAAATGTCGGCGACGCCATCGTGTATGCCCCAGACGACGAAAATGCCGACCGCCAGAAAGGCGGCAAGTTTGACCACGGACTCCACGGCAATCGCCGCCACCATGCCTTCATGGCGCTCCGTGGCATCCAGGTGACGGGTGCCGAAGAGGATGGTGAAGGCCGCGAGGATCATCGCGACGTAGAGCGCGCTGTCCTGCAGGATCGGCACGGCGCCCGCCTTGGCCGGCATGATGATTTCCGGGTAACTGGCAAGGATCGCAAAACTGTTGGACACCGCCTTGAGTTGCAGCGCGATATAGGGAATCACGCCGACCACGGCGATCACCGTCACCAGGCCGCCGAGCAACTGGCTCTTGCCGTAGCGCGAGGCGACGAAGTCGGCAATCGACGTAATCCGGTTGGCTTTGGCGACGCGGATCATCTTGTGCAGGATGAAGCCCGCCAGCGCGAACAGCAGGGTCGGACCCAGATAGATCGGCAGGAAGCCGATGCCGCTGGCCGCGGCGCGACCGACGCTGCCGTAGAAAGTCCACGTCGTGCAATACACGCCCAGCGAGAGCGAATACACCAGCGGGTTGGCAATCAGCGAGCGCCCGGTATCGGCGCGCCGGTCGGCATACCAGGCGATGGCGAACAGCACCCCCAGGTAGAGGAATGAAGCGAGGACGATTACCCAGCCTTGCAGCATCTCAGTCCTTGCGTCCTTCGACGACCCAGGCCATCTGAGCGATGAGCGCCAGCCAGGATCCCATCAGCCAGGCATACAGCGGCGGCATGCCGAAGAAATCACCGCCGCGGTTGAACACCGAGAGCAAGGGATAGTTGAAAAAGAAGCAGCCAACCAGGAACAGAAACGCGAGACGTTGCGCCGTGAGCCGGGAGCGAATCATGTCATCACCTCCATCGGAAACGATTTCCTACTGGCATGGTAACTCGCCGCAACCCTCTTGAGGTTGGCTCATCCCACAAGGGGGTACCGTTCCGGCTGGCGCCGGGACACAAAAAAACGCCCGTCTTGCGAGGGGCGTTTTTCAATCTCATGCCAGGGCTTACGCGTTCTGTTTCAGCTGATCCAGAATGCCGGGGTTCTCGAGCGTGGACACATCCTGGGTGATCTCTTCGTTCTTCGCCAGGCTGCGCAGCAGGCGGCGCATGATCTTGCCGGAACGCGTCTTCGGCAGGTTCTCGCCGAAGCGGATGTCCTTCGGCTTGGCGATCGGACCGATTTCCTTGCCGACCCAGTTGCGCAGTTCGGCGGCGATCTTCTTCGCCTCTTCCGCGCTGGGACGCGACTGCTTGAGCACGACGAAGGCGCAGATCGCCTCGCCGGTCAGGTCATCGGGACGCCCGACCACGGCGGCTTCCGCCACCAGCGGGTTGGACACCAGCGCCGACTCGATTTCCATCGTGCCCATGCGGTGGCCGGAGACGTTCAGCACGTCGTCGATGCGGCCCATGATGGTGAAGTAGCCGGTCTTGGCATCACGCATCGCGCCGTCGCCGGCCAGATACAGATTGCCGCCGAAGTCGACCGGGAAGTAGGACTTCTTGTAGCGTTCCGGATCGCCGTAGATGGTGCGGATCATGGCCGGCCAGGGCTTCTTGACTACCAGGAAGCCGCCCTTGCCCCACTCGACGTCATTGCCGGTCTCGTCGACGATCGCGGCGGCGATGCCGGGGAAGGGCAGCGTGCAGGAACCGGGAACGAGCGGCGTGACGCCGGGCAGCGGGGTGATCATGTGGCCGCCGGTCTCGGTCTGCCAGAAGGTATCGACGATCGGGCAGCGCGCGCCGCCGACATTGTTGTAGTACCACATCCAGGCTTCGGGATTGATCGGCTCACCGACCGAGCCGAGGATGCGCAGGCTGGTCAGGTCGTAGTTCTTCGGATGCGTCGCCGGGGTGTTTTCGCCGGACTTGATCAGTGAGCGTATGGCCGTCGGCGCGGTGTAGAACACGGTGACCTTGTGCGTCTGGATGGTCTTCCAGAAACGCCCGGCATCGGGGTAGGTCGGCACGCCTTCGAAGACGATTTCGGTGGCGCCGCAGGCCAGCGGGCCGTAGGTGATGTAGGTGTGGCCGGTAACCCAGCCGATGTCGGCGGTGCACCAGAAGATGTCGTCCGGCTTGATGTCGAAGGTCCACTTCATGGTCAGGATGGCATGCAGCAGGTAGCCGCCGGAGCTGTGCTGGACGCCCTTCGGCTTGCCCGTGGACCCCGAGGTGTAGAGCAGGAACAGGGGATGCTCGGCATCGACCCATTCCGGTTCGCACACAGCGGACTGGCCGGCGCAGGCGTCGTCCCACCAGATGTCGCGGCCGGCGACCATGTTGCAGGTGCCGCCGGTGCGCTTGAAGACGACGACTGTCTTGATCGACTCGCAGCCGCCCATGGCGATGCCCTCGTCGACCGCGGGCTTCAGCGGGATGTTCTTGCCGCCGCGGCACTGCTCGTCGGAGGTGATCACGGCAACGGCGCCGGCGTCCTGGATGCGTTCCTGCACGCTCTTGGCGGAGAATCCGCCAAACACCACGGAGTGGATGGCGCCGATGCGGGCACAGGCCTGCATCGCGACCACGCCCTCGACCGACATCGGCATGTAGATCAGGACGCGGTCGCCCTTCTTGATGCCCTTGGCCTTGAGCGCATTGGCGAAGGTCGCAACCTTGGCCAGCAATTCCTTGTAGGTGACCTTGGTCGACTGGCCGCCGTCGGCTTCGAAAATGATCGCGACCTTGTCGCCGAGGCCGGCTTCGATGTTGCGATCGAGGCAGTTGTAGGAGACATTCAGCTTGCCGTCGGCAAACCACTGGTAGAAGGGGGCGTTGGACTCGTCCAGCGACTTGGTGAAAGGCTGCTTCCAGGTCACGTGTTCCTTCGCCAGGCGCGCCCAGTAACCGGAGTAATCCTGGTCGGCTTCCTTGCACAGTGCCTCGTAAGCGGCCATTCCTGAAATCGTGGCCTTCGCAACCGTTGCGTCCGACGGGGGAAATACACGACTTTCCGTGACGTTTGATTCGATGCTGGACATTGACACCTCTCCTCTCGCATGTAGCCGGATGACATCCGGATGACTAATGAACTTCACCTGGCCGGCTTTGCCTCCGCCAGAAGGATAGTTCGTGATTATTAGCTGATGGAAGCAAGCACTGCCGCCAACCGGTCGTTTTGCCTACCGGAACCGCGCATTCTAAGTGCTTGCGCATTAAAGTAAAAGAGTCTTACATATGACTTACGCTGCCCGCGGCAGCCCTGTGTCCTCCTGGGGTAAGATTGCTGCCCCGCACCACCGACGACACAACGCCATGAACCGCATAATCAAGCCGATGGAATCCCTCATCTTCTGGAGCCGCTGGATCCAGGCCCCACTGTACCTCGGCCTGATCGTCGCCCAGATCGTCTATTGCTGGTTGTTCATGGTCGAACTGAGCCACCTCGTTCACGGGGCCATCGCCGCCGAGCGCGTCAGCGAGACCGACGTCATGCTGGCCGTCCTCGGCCTGATCGACGTGGTGATGATCGCCAACCTGCTGGTGATGGTCATCGTCGGCGGCTACGAGACCTTCGTCTCGCGCCTCGACCTCGAGGACCACCCGGACCAGCCCGAGTGGTTGTCGCACGTCAACGCCGGCGTCCTCAAGATCAAGCTGTCGACGGCCATCATCGGCATTTCGTCGATCCATCTGCTGAAGACCTTCATCAACGCCGCCAATATGACCGAGCACACGATCAAGTGGCAGGTCGTCATCCATGTCGTGTTCCTGGTGTCTGCCGTCGCCATGGCCGCGGTCGACTGGATGATGACCCAAAACCTTGCCCAGCAGCGTGCCAATCACCACTGACCCGGAGCCGCCATGACCATCATCCGCCAGAACGATTTCGTCCAGTCCATCGCCGACGCCTTCCAGTTCATCAGCTATTACCATCCGCTGGACTACATCACGGCGCTCGGCGCCGCCTATGAGCGCGAAGAGTCGCCCGCGGCGAAGGACGCCATCGCCCAGATCCTGACCAACAGCCGCATGTCTGCTGAAGGCCACCGCCCGATCTGCCAGGACACCGGCATCGCGCTGGTGTTCCTCAAGGTCGGCATGCAGGTGCAGTGGGACGCCACACTTTCGGTGCAGGAAATGGTCAATGAAGGCGTGCGCCGCGCCTACGGCAACGTCGACAATCCCCTGCGCGCCTCGGTGCTCGCCGACCCTGCCGGCGCCCGCAGGAACACGAAGGACAACACCCCGGCCGTGGTGCATTACGAAATCGTCCCCGGCGACCAAGTCGAAGTGATCTGCGCCGCCAAGGGCGGCGGCTCGGAGGCCAAGGCCAAGTTCGCCATGCTGAATCCTTCCGACGACCTCGTCGACTGGATCCTCAAGACAGTGCCGACCATGGGCGCCGGCTGGTGCCCGCCCGGCATCCTGGGAGTCGGCATCGGCGGCACGCCGGAAAAAGCCATGCTGCTGGCCAAGGAAGCCATCATGGCGCCGGTGGATATCCAGGACCTCAAGGAGAAAGCCGCGCGCGGCGAAAAGCTCAACCGGCCGGAGGAACTGCGCCTCGAACTGCACGAGAAAATCAACGCCCTCGGCATCGGCGCGCAGGGCCTGGGCGGCCTCACCACGGTGCTCGACGTGAAAGTGCTCGACTATCCGACGCATGCCGCCAACCTTCCCGTCGCGCTGATCCCCAACTGCGCCGCGACGCGCCACATTCATTTCCATCTCGACGGCTCCGGCCCGGCGCACCTGCAGCCGCCCAGCCTCGAAGACTGGCCCAAGGTCACCTGGCAGGCCGATGCCGCCACCGCCACCCGCGTCGACCTGAACAGCCTGACCAAAACCCAAGTCGCCGCCTGGCAGCCCGGCCAGAAACTGCTGCTCAACGGCAAGATGCTGACCGGCCGCGACGCCGCCCACAAGCGCATCGCCGACATGCTGGCAAAAGGTGAAAAACTCCCGGTTGATTTCACCAACCGGGTTATCTACTACGTCGGCCCGGTCGATCCGGTGCGCGACGAAGTCGTCGGCCCGGCGGGCCCCACCACCGCGACGCGCATGGACAAGTTCACGCGCATGATGCTGGAAAAGACCGGCCTGATTTCCATGATCGGCAAGTCCGAGCGCGGCCCGGCGGCGATCGAGGCGATCAAGGACAGCAAGTCGGCCTACCTGATGGCCGTCGGCGGCGCCGCCTACCTCGTAGCCAAGGCCATCCAGTCGGCCAAAGTCGTCGGCTTCGCCGACCTCGGCATGGAAGCCATCTACGAATTCGACGTCAAGGACATGCCCGTCACCGTCGCCGTCGATTCGCTGGGGAGCTCGGTACACATCACCGGCCCGAAGGAGTGGCAGGCGAAGATAGGCAAAATTCCGGTCAAGGTCGCCTGATCGCAGCGGAGAGCTTGAAGCCCCCTGCCGACCGGAAAGCAGACTTGGGTACTCGACGCCCAGTGGACCGGTTATTGCTAAGTTTTCATGGTTGCTTTGGTCGGCCAGGTATGGGCAGCCGCAGCAACACCTGGGAACCAACGGGAAAGGGCGCTCATGGTTTTGCTGACGGCCAGGCAGGTGCTAGTGCGGATTTCGGTGATCATCCTGACCACCGAGTTCGTGATCATGCTCGTGCTGGGGGCCTTTTCGGATTCGCTGAATACCTATGTCGCCGCGGCGCTTGACGTGGTCATACTCGCCGCCGTGGTGTCACCCCTCATCTACCTGTGGGTCATCCGCGCCTTCGTCGTCGCCCGGGATGACGCGCTGGCTGAAGTCAGGGCGCTGGCCTTGACCGACTCGCTGACCCAAATGCCAAACCGGCGAATGCTGTCGCTGCATCTCGAAAAATTCATCAACGGCAGCGCGCGGCATCGTGTCCACGGCGCCCTGCTGCTGATCGATCTCGACGGTTTCAAGGCGATCAACGATACCGACGGCCACGACGCCGGCGATGCCGTCCTGATCGAAGTGGCGAAACGCATCCAGTCCATCACCCGCGAGGCGGACATCGCGGCGCGGCTCGGCGGGGACGAATTCGTGGTCCTCATCGATCGCCTGGAAATCGACCACGATGCTTCGCAGGCGCAGGCATTGCTGCTGGCGGAGCGCCTGATCCAGATCATCAGTGCGCCGGTCGAATACGCCGGGAAATCGCTCAGGGTCGGCGCCAGCATCGGTGTCCGCATGCTCGGCAGCGATCTGGCAAGGACCCAGACACTGATGTCGTCAATGGCGTCGGGCGTCATTTCCGATGCCGATGCCGCAATGTATGGTGCAAAAAGGGCCGGCAAGGGCTGCGCCGTGGTCTTCGACGACCTCGCATCGTGATCGGGGTGTTCGATTCCGGCCTCGGTGGCCTATCGGTACTGGCGGCCCTGGTCGAGGCGCTGCCACGGGCGGACTTCGTCTACTACGCCGACACCGCCCACGTCCCCTACGGCAGCAAGAGCGACGAACAGATACAGCGTCGCGTGCTGGCCATCGGCGAGCACCTGGCAAACATCGGCTGCGGCCTGCTGGTGGTGGCCTGCAACACGGCGACCGCCGCGGCGGTACAGGCCCTGCGTGCGGCGCATCCGGGCATCCCCGTGGTCGGCGTGGAACCCGGCATCAAGCCGGCGGCGCAGGAGACCCAGAGCGGCCGCATCGCCGTGCTGACGACGGAAGCTACCGCCAACAGCCGGCGCCTGAAGCATCTGATCCGCGACCATGCGGGCCGCGTCGAAGTCTTCGTCGAACCCTGCCCCGGCTGGGCCACGCATGTCGAGATGCTGCAACTGGACGATCCGGCCCTGGCAGCCGACGTCCGCGTCCGCATCGAGCCGCTGCTGGACCGGGGCGTCGACCGCATCGTCCTCGGCTGCACGCATTACAGCTTTCTCGCGCCGCTGCTGCTGCAGGTCGCCGGCACGCGCGCACAACTGGTCGACGTTGCCGATGCCGTGGCGCGCCAGACGCAACGCCTCGCCGCTGACCTGGCACACGGCTCCGGCCGGCTGCTGCTGCAGGCCTCGGCGCACCCGGAGCGCCTGCACGCCGCCCTGCCCCGCCTGCACCTGGGTCAAATCGCCGCACGGGTGGCCTGATCAGCGCCGGCCGGGAACTTAGCCCGGCAGATCCTTGATGGCATCGCCGAAGGTCACCACCCGGTTGCGGCCATGATGCTTGGCCAGGTAGAGCGCTTCGTCCGCGCAGCGAATCAGGCCCTCGGCCGAATCGGAATGCTCTGGCGCCGCCGCGACGCCGACCGAAGTCGTGATGCGGATGCGCAGCTCGCCAAACGAGACTATCGAGTCCCTGAACAGCGTCAGCAGGTAGGTGCCACGCTCGCGCGCGATATCCAGCGGCATCTTGGGCAAGATTAGCAGGAACTCCTCGCCGCCGTAGCGGCAGACGATATCCTCGGTACGCGCATTTTCCAGCAGCAGTTGGCCGAAAACCCGCAGCACTTCATCGCCGGCCTGATGCCCGTAGGTGTCGTTGACCATCTTGAAGTGGTCGATATCGAGCAGCAGCATGGTCAGCGGCGCGCCTTCCCTCTTGCAGCGCGCCATTTCGCGCTCCAGCGTCCCCTCCAGGTAGCGCCGGTTGAAGAGCCCGGTGAGCGAATCGCGGTTGGCCTGTTCGCGGAGCTTTTCCTGCAAATCGTGAATCTTGCTGATCTGGTCGTGCAATGCCGCGTTGGCATCCTCGAGGACCTGCTTCTGCGCAGCAACCGCGCCCTGCACCTCGTACAGCCGGCGGATATAGGTGAAGAATTCGACCCCCATCAGCGACAGGTAGATCGCCAGGCCGATGATGGAGGACAGCGTCACCAGACCGTCGGTATCAGTGGACACCCGGAAGGCGATCACCGAGGTGGACGCCAGAGCGCCGCTGAGCAGGGCCACCGGGCAAATCAGGATGCCCGGCAAGCCGCGCATGATGGTGTGGTTCAGCAAGGCCGCGAGGAACAGGGCGACGGTGATCCACAGCGGAAACCCAAGCCCGGCCGCCCAGGCGCCCGACACCACGGCATCGACAATCAGGTTGTCGAGCTCGGCCTTCTCGGGTTGCGCGGCGCGCCGCGTACGCCACTGCATCAGGTGCGGATAGACCATGAACTGGAACAGGAAGACAGCCCAGAACAGCGCGCCGAGACTGCGCGGCAAGACATGCAGCGCGATCGGAATCCCCACCAGGGCAAACGCCGCCACCCGCACGCGGTAGCTGTTCACGGCGACCCAGTGATGCGTCTTTTCAATATCCAGCGCGACAGCGCTCACATCTGACCTCCCATGCAAACCCGTGCCCGGATCGGCCGGCACCTGCCGCCGTTCAACCCCGTACGGCGCGGATCACCCCCGGCACTTCATGCAGCAAGGATAGCACTCTCCCGAGGATTCCCGTACCCGGCAGTTCGACGACGAAGTTCATGTGGGCGCCGCCGCCGCGCGACTGGGTTCGTACCGCGGTGACATTGATCTTCTCGCGTGACAGGATGTCTGAAATGTCGCGCAGCAGGCCCTGGCGGTCGGTGGCATCCACCACCAGGTCGATCGGATACACCGCGTCCGCCTGCTCCCCCCACTCGGTGCCTATCACTCGCTCGGGATTGCGCGCCGCCATGTTGCGGAAGTTCGTGCATTCGACACGATGGATGGAAATGCCCTTGCCGCGCGTGACGAAGCCGGTGATCGCATCGGGCGGCATCGGCTTGCAGCACTTGCCCGTCTGCGTCAGCAGCTTGTCCACGCCCACCACCAGGATCCGGCTGTCGCCGGCGCGGCTCTTGCGCGTATGGATCTCCGGTTCGGGCGGAACATCCTCCGCGGCACCGCGCAGGGCGGCGTCGATCGCCCGCATGCCGACCTCGCCGTGGGCCGTCGCAAGAAACAGCGCCTCGGCACTCTTC
>CAIZKA010000557.1 GCA_903933395.1 uncultured beta proteobacterium
ACCGACAAGGTCGAAAGAACCCTGGTGGGCAAGGCCAAACGGGTCATTGACCGGCGGCCGAAATAGAAGCGGGTCAGGGGAGACTTCATGCTGTCGCAGTTCTTGCAGTTCCTGTTTTCAGGCGTCACGGTCGGGGCCACGTACGCCTTGGCCGCACTGGGCTTTACGCTGATCTACAACGCCAGCAACGTGATCAATTTCGCCCAGGGCGAGTTCATCATGCTCGGCGGCATGCTGGCCTTCTTCTTCATGCAATCCGGGGTGCCGATGCCGCTGGCGATTTTGCTGGCGATCGCGATTCCGGCCCTGGTCGGGATCGCTTTGGAAAAGCTGGCGATCGAGCCTGCGCGCGATGCCGAAGTCGTCACGCTGATCATCATCACCATCGGCGCCTCGCTGGTGATTCGCGGCCTGATCCAGATCTGGCTCGGCAAGGGCACGCATAGCTATCCGGCGTTTTCGGGCAGCGAGCCGATTCACATCGGCGGCGCCACGCTGTTGCCGCAAAGTCTTTGGGTGCTGGGCATCACGGCCCTGGTGGTCGTCGCGCTTTGGTACTTCTTCAGCCGCACGCTGGCCGGCAAGGCCATTCTCGCCACCTCATGCAACCCCTTGGCGGCGCAACTGGTCGGCATCAACACGCAGTGGGTGCTGCTGGTCAGCTTTGCGCTGTCGGCGGCGCTGGGAGCGATCGGCGGTGTGCTGCTGGCCCCGATCACCCTGACCTCCTACGATGTCGGCATCATGCTCGGCCTCAAGGGCTTTGTCGCTGCGGTGGTCGGCGGCCTTGGCAGCGGGCTGGGTGCCGTGGTCGGCGGCCTGCTGGTCGGCATCATCGAAGCGATGGCGGCCGGCTACATTTCATCGGCCTACAAGGACGCGATCCCCTTCATCCTGATCCTGTTCATTCTCTTCTTCATGCCGCGCGGCATTTTCGGCGCGCAAGTCACGGAGCGGGTATGAGCGCCCACCGCCGGGCCGTCCCAAGGGGGCGCAGCCAACTATATGGAGCCGCCCAGCGGCGAACCGGCATCACCCCCGCCCACGGGGCGGGGGCTGGGGGGAGGGTAGTCCAATGAGTGCGCTGAAGCGGCATTACGCTCTCATAGTACTGGCCACGGTACTGCTGCTGTTGCCACTGGTGCTCCCCAACAACTATTACTACGACATCGTCATCCGAATGGCGATCAACGCGATCATCGTCCTCGGCCTGAATCTGCTGATTGGTTTTGCCGGCCAGATCAGTCTCGGCCATGCCGGCTTTGTCGGCATCGGTGCCTATGCCTCGGCGATTTTCCCCACTCACTTCGGCTGGCATCCGATCTTCGCCATGCTGGCCGGAGCGGCCATTGCCAGCGCCATCGCGGCGATCGTGGCGCGACCGATCTTCCGTCTGAAGGGGCACTACCTGGCGATGGCAACCCTTGGGCTGGGCATCATCATTGCCATCGTGATCAAGAACGAAGGGACCTACACCGGCGGTCCAGACGGCATGCCGGTTGTGGCACTGGGCCTGATGGGCTTCGAGATTTCAGGTGAAAAGCAGTGGTACTGGGTACTCGCCGCGACGTTGCTGTTCAGCTTCTGGGCGTCGAAGAACCTGATCGATTCGCCCTTCGGCCGGGCATTGCGGGCACTGCATGGCTCCGAAGTTGCCTCGCAGGTCATGGGCGTCGATATCGTGCGCTACAAGGTCGCGATTTTTGTCCTGTCGGCGTTTTTCGCCAGCCTGATGGGCAGCGTCACCGCGCATTACATCGGTTTCGTCACACCCAATATCGCCGACTTTTTCCATTCCATCGAACTCGTCACCATGGTCGTGATCGGCGGCATGGCATCGATCTACGGTTCGCTGATCGGAGCCGTTTTGCTGACCGCGTTGCCGCAGGCGCTGTCGACCTTCGAGGGATGGGAGACGGTGGCCTTCGGTTCGATCCTGATGCTGTGCATGATCTTCATGCCCAAGGGATTGGTGCCGACCCTGGCGGCGCGCTTCGGCCGCAACGACGGGGAGCCCCGCTGATGGCGCTGCTCGAAGTCGATAATCTTTCCAAGGCCTTTGGCGGCGTCAAGGCGGTGCAGAACGTCAGCTTTGCGGTTGATCGAGGGCTGGTGTACTCGGTCATCGGGCCCAACGGGGCCGGAAAAACCACGCTGTTCAACCTGATCACCGGCATCTACACGCCATCCGATGGCGACATCCGGCTCAATGGGCAGTCCATCGCCGGCACCGCGCCGCATGCGCTTGCCTTGAAGGGCATGGCCAGAACTTTCCAGAACCTGCAAATCTGCATGAACATGACGGCGCTGGAAAACGTCATGGTCGGCGCGCACCTGCAACTCGACCGCAATCTGGTCAAGGCCATGTTGCGGCTGCCGTCCATCGCCCGCCGCGACAAGCAATTGAAGGACGAGGCGCGGGAGCTCATGTGCTTTGTCGGGCTGGAACAGTACGCCAATCTGGGCGCCAGTTCGATGCCTTATGGGGCCCTGAAGCGGCTGGAGATCGCCCGGGCGCTTGCTGCCAAGCCACAGATCCTTTTCCTCGATGAACCGGCGGCCGGACTGAATTCGAAGGAAACCGCCGAGATCGACGAACTGGTGCGCAAGGTGGCGGACAACGACGTCACCGTGGTGCTGGTCGAGCACGACATGAAAATGGTAATGAACATTTCCGATCGCATTCTGGTGCTCGACTACGGCAAGAAGCTGACCGAGGGAACAGCCAAAGAGGTCAGGGAGAACCCGGATGTGATTGCGGCTTATCTTGGCAGCAACGTATGAACAGGGCAAAAGGGAATAATCCGTGACAGCGGCTTTGGAAATAATCGGCAACGAGCATCGCAGCATGTGGCAGCTGACCGTCGTACTCGACGAACTGCGCAAGCAGCTGGGCCAGCCGGAACAAAAGCCCGATGCGGAACTGTTCGGGCTGATTCTCGATTACATCGAGCAATACATTGAGCGGGTACACCAGCCCAAGGAAGAAGAGTTCCTCTACCGGGCTGTGCTCGATCGCACCAGTGAAGGCAACGAGATGATCGCGCAGTTCCAGCGCGAGCATGCGGCCAGCCCGGAAATCGTGGCGCGACTTCGCGCGCAGTTGAAGTCCATGGTGCAGCACTACCCGGAAGGAGCGGCCGAATTTCAGGCGGCGCTGGAAGAGTACATCGCACTGCTGCGCAGTCACATCATGAAGGAAGAGAACGAACTGTTTCCGCTGGCGCGCAAGATCCTGACCGACGTCGACTGGGACGAAATCAACACCGCGATTACCGATAGCGAAGACCCGCTGTTCGGTGACACCGCGCGAGCCGAGTTTCGTTCCCTGATGTCGCGCATCGTCAATCAGGCGCCGGAGCCGGTGGGCTTTGGCCTGGTGACGCCCGAGCCTGTCGCCGAAGCGCATCCGGTGCTGTTGTCGGTCGAGAACCTGAGCAGTCACTACGGCCGCATCGAAGCCTTGCGCGGCGTCACCATCGAAGTCAGGCAGGGCCAGTTGGTCGCGCTGGTTGGGGCCAATGGTGCGGGCAAGACCACATTGCTCCGCGCGATTTCCGGCGTGCAGAAGATAAGCGGCGGCATGGTGAGCTTCGCCGGACAGGACATCACGCACAGCCGCCCGGACCAGCGCGTGCGACTGGGCATCTGCCAGGTGCCCGAAGGGCGCCAGGTATTCGGTCCGCTTTCGGTCGAGGACAATCTGCGCCTTGGCGCCTACACGCGCAGCGACAAGCGGGAAATCGAGGAAGACATGGAACAGATGTACGCGATGTTCCCGATCCTCAAGCAAAAATTCAAGCAGGCGGCCGGAACCCTGTCGGGCGGGCAGCAACAGATGCTGGCCATGGCGCGGGCGCTCATGGGCAGGCCGAAACTGCTGTTGCTGGACGAACCCTCGATGGGTCTGGCGCCGTTGCTGATCCAGGAGATCTTCAACGCCATCATCAGCCTGCGTGAACACGGCAAGACCGTGTTTCTGGTCGAACAGAATGCCCAGGCCGCGCTGTCGATCGCCGATCGGGCTTATGTAATCGAAACCGGAGAAACAGTGCTTTCGGGGACCGGCGCCGAACTGCTGGTAAATGAGCAAGTGAAGTCCGCTTACCTCGGCATTTGAGGTGCAAGGGTTTCCTTTTTGGTCGGAGTTCGCCGTATCGCCAGCGCCGACTTTATGGAATACCGATTTGGTTTGTTGCAGCGCATGCTTGGCAATGCTCTTTAGAATTACCCCGTAGCGATAGCTGTCATTCAAATAACACTAGGAGGAAACAACCGTGGTCAAAAAGTCCGTACTCAAGATAGTCACCGCCGCTGCGCTTGCAGTCGGTACCACTCTGTCGGCTTTTGCCGCCGACCCGATCAAGATCGGCTCGGTTCTTTCGGTCACCGGCCCGGCCGCATTTCTCGGCGACCCGGAACTGAAAACCCTGCAGCTCTACATCGAAAAAATCAACAAGGAAGGCGGCGTGCTGGGGCGCCAACTGCAACTGGTGCATTACGACGACGGCAGCGATGCCGGCAAGGCCAATGGTTTCGCCAAGCGCCTGCTGGATGACGACAAGGTCGACATCATCGTCGGCGGCAGCACCACGGGGTCCACCATGTCCATGGTGCCGCTGGTCGAGAAGGCGGAAGTGCCGTTCATTTCGTTGGCGGGCGCGGTGGTTATCGTCGAGCCGGTCAAGAAGTGGGTATTCAAGACGCCGCATACCGATCGCATGGCGTCCGAGAAGGTGTTCGATGACATGAAGAAGCGCGGCCTGACCAAGATTGCCCTGTTCGCCGAAACCAGTGGCTTCGGCATGTCGGGCAAGAAGGAAACCGAGGCTCTGGCCGGCAAGATGGGCATCACCCTGGTGGCCACCGAAACCTACGGGCCCAAGGACACCGACATGACGCCGCAACTGACCAAGATCAAGAACACGGCCGGCGTCCAGGCCATCTTCGTCTTTGGTTTCGGCCAGGGGCCGGCGGTGGTCAACAAGAGCTACAAGCAACTCGGTCTTACCCTGCCGCTTTACCACGCTCATGGCGTTGCCTCGGAAGAGTTCATCAAGCTCTCCGGACCCGCTGCAGAAGGCGTTCGCCTGCCGGCAGCGGCATTGCTGGTGGCTGACAAACTGGCCGCCAACGATCCGCAGAAGCCGGTGACCACCGCCTACCGCAAGGCCTATAACGACCGCTACAAGGAAGATGTCTCGACCTTCGGCGGTCACGCCTACGACGGTTTGATGATTGCGGTTGACGCCTTCAAGCGCGCCGGTTCGACTGACAAGGCAAAGGTTCGCGACGCCATCGAGGCTACCAAGGGCTACATCGGCACCGGTGGCAAGGTCAATATGTCGGCGACGGATCACATGGGTCTGGATCAAACGTCCTTCCTCGTGCTGGAAATCAAGAATGGAGACTGGGTACTGGTCAAGTAAGTCTGTCTCTCTCCAGCAAAAAGCCCGCTTTACGCGGGCTTTTTTTCGCGCCAGCTATCTATTCGATCGCGGCGGCAAATAGCCTCATTTAGTTGATAAATATCGCCGCGACTGATGTATTATTATTCCTCATTGTCCGGAAGCGATAGTGCACTATAGTGCTTATTCGGTGCCGGCAGTTGAGAGCACGCAGGGTGGCGGAGGTTCGTCGCAGAAAGCGGTACGCTGGTGTATCCATGGTCCAATTCCAATAAGGCGAGCATTCGCCAATCAAAGAGGAGATGCATATGAGGAAGCTATTCGCAAAAACCCTGGTCGCGGCTTCAGTCGCTGGGACCGCTTTTGCAGTTCAGGCTCAGGAAGTGACGTTGAAGGTGCACCATTTCCTGTCACCGACCACCATCATCCAGACCGGCATGTTTGGCCCCTGGTGCGAGAAGTTGGCCAAGGAATCGGCCAACAAGCTGAAGTGCCAGATCTATCCGGCGATGCAGCTGGGTGGTACGCCGGCGCAACTTTACGACCAGGCCAAGGACGGTGTGGCTGACATCACCTGGGTTCCGGGCGGATATTCCGGCAATCGTTTCGAAATGATGTCGGTGTTCGAATTGCCGTTCATGATGACCAACGCCGATGCAACCAGTCGCGCCGCCTGGGACTACTACAATCTGTATGCCAAGGATATGTTCAAGGATGTGCACCTGCTGGCTATCCATGTTCATGGCCCTGGGACAATCTTTTCCAACAAGAAGCCCTTGATGACCCAAGCTGATTTCAAGGGCATGAAGATGCGCGGCCCCACGCCTACTGTTACGGCGTTGCTGGCGAAAATGGGTGCAACGCCGGTCGGCATGCCGGTAACGGGGGTCGGTGAGGCGCTTTCGAAGGGCGTGGTTGATGGTGCCGTGATTCCCTATCAAGTGGCCCCGAGTGTAAAAGTATGCGAACTGGTCAAGTATGCAGTGGAGACCGACCCCAAGTTCAACGCGCTCTACACCACGGTGTTCATCGTCGCCATGAACAAGGCCAAATATGAATCGCTGCCGCCCGATCTGAAGAAGGTGCTTGACGCCAACTCCGGCCAGGATTTCTCTGCATTCCTCGGTCGTACCCAGGAGGCCGATGACGCTGTGGGTCGCGCCAAGTGCAAGGAGTCCGGCGTGGCGATCAGCATGGTTTCGGCATCGGAACTGGCAAACTGGAAGAAGGCTACCGACGAGCAGGATGACGAATGGGTTGCAAAAATGACCAAGGCCGGTCGGGATGGCAAGAAGATGCTGCAAAGCGCCATCGACCTCAGCAAGAAGCACACGAAGAAGTAGTTTCTGCCTGAGCCTTGCCGGGTATCGATTGCCCTCGATACCCGGCTTCTTCGCTCGCGAGATGATCTCGGCGGGCAGATACTGTTGTCCATCTCCGGAGATTTTCAATGGCTGATGCCCTCTACACGGATTCGCAAGCGCGTCCGGACGCTCTGGTCGGGCGGATTCTGAACTCGGTTTGCCGGGCATTCGCGGTCGGTGCTGGCGTCATGCTGATTCTGATGGCGCTGATGTCCTTGTACAGCATAGTTGGTCGCAGTATTGGCGGCGCGATTGTCGGTGACTACGAATTGGTGCAGATCATGTCCGCCATTGCGGTCTCGATGACCTTGCCCTTTTGCCAGATGATCCGCGGTCATGTGATCGTTGATTTCTTCACCACGGCGCTGCCGGCAAAGGCAAACAAGTCACTGGACATTGTCGCCAGCTTGGTCCTGGCGATCGCATCGTTTCTGCTGACCTGGCGCATAGGCACCGGAATGACTGAAATGTTTGGCAACGGCGATGCTTCCATGCTGTTGAATATTCCCACCTGGCTGGGCTATGCCCCCATGGTGCCATCCTTCTTTTTGCTCGGCTGCGCGGCGCTTTATACGGCCTGGGTCGATTTCACCGGAGCACGCGCATGACTGGCATCGAACAAGGCATGTTGATCGGCAGTCTGATGCTGCTGCTGCTGGCATTGCGCATGCACATCGCGATGGCAATGTTCGTGGCTGGCTCCATTGGCTACATCTGGGTCGCTGGTCCCGCCCCACTTCTGAACTACTACAAGAACGTGGCGTACGCGCGCTACTCGATCTACGATCTGTCGGTGGTGCCTTTGTTTCTGCTGATGGGCCAGTTCGCCACTCACGGGGGCCTCTCCAAGGCGCTGTTTCGCGCCGGCAATACCATGATCGGCCACTGGCGAGGCGGCATGGCCATGGCGGCAGTCGGCGCCTGCGCGGGTTTTGGCGCCATCTGTGGTTCTTCCTTGGCGACTGCGGCGACCATGGGCCAGGTGGCACTACCGGAACTGCGCAACCACAAGTACTCGGGCCGACTGGCCACTGCGGCGCTGGCAGCAGGTGGCACTCTGGGCATTCTGATTCCGCCCTCGGTGCCTCTGGTGATCTATGCCATTCTTACCGAGCAGAACATCGCAAAGCTTTTTATGGCGGCCTTCATCCCTGGCATTATCGCCATGACCGGTTACATGGTCGTCATAGCGATCATCGCACGCATGGACCCGATAGCCGCACCGGCCGGCGAGAAGTGTTCCTGGGCGGAGCGCCTGGCCGCCCTGATCGATACCTGGCCGGTCATGCTGATTTTTGCTGCCGTGATCGGCGGTATATACGCCGGCTTCTTCACGCCCACCGAAGCGGCATCTATTGGCACCCTGGCTACCGGCTATGTCGCGTGGCGCTCGGGAGGTCTCGGCAAGAAGGCTTTTCTTGCCTGCCTCTACGGCACGTCGCAAGCCACGGCGATGATCTTCCTCATCCTGCTCGGCGCCGACATCATGAACGTGTTCCTGGCGCTGACGCAGATGCCCTCCGAACTGGCGAAGTGGGTGGTCGGTCTTGGCTTTTCGCCGCTGCTGATCCTGTTCGTAATTATCTGCATCTACCTGTTCCTCGGTTGCATCATGGACAGCCTGTCGATGCTGCTGCTGACCATCCCGATCTTCTTCCCGATCATCATGGGTACCGACTACTGGGGCATGGATCCGGAAAGCAAGGCGATCTGGTTCGGCATTCTGGCCCTGATGGTGGTGGAAATCGGCCTGATCACGCCGCCGGTGGGGATGAATGTATTCATCATCAGCAGCATGGCCAAGGAGGTGCCGATGAAGGAAACCTTCAAGGGCATCGTGCCTTTTCTTGCGTCCGATATGTTGCGGATTGCGCTGCTGGTGTTCTTCCCGTCGGTGGTGCTGGTTGCCTT
The DNA here is from genome assembly GCA_903933395.1 of uncultured beta proteobacterium. GTDB lineage: Bacteria > Pseudomonadota > Gammaproteobacteria > Burkholderiales > Rhodocyclaceae > Sulfuritalea. Next base: position 8,684 of record CAIZKA010000557.1, read on the forward strand.
GCGGTTTTAGAACAGAGGCCCGGAGTCGGCGTTCGCGATACGGCGCCATGGAACAAAAAGCCCGCGTGAAGCGGGCTTTTTGTTTTCAAGGCGACCGAAAGAGTCAGAAGTGGTCAATAGGTTTCCACGTGATAACGGCCCTGTTGCAGCAACTCCGCCTGCAGGGTTTTCCAGTTCAGGCCGTGGTTTGAGCAGGCATCGCTGAAGGCCTCGTCGACGCCTTGTTCCATGCCCTTCAAGCCGCACAGGTAGACATAGGTGTTGTCGTCGCGCAGCAGGCGTACCACCTCGTCGGCACGTGCACGGATCAGGTCCTGGACATATTGCCGGGGCTGCTCTGGAACACGTGAAAAGGCCAGGTTGATGTCGATGAATTCTTTCGGCAATCTTGTCAGCGGACCGAAGTAGGGCAGTTCGCCCGGAGTGCGGGCGCCGAAGAACAGCATCAACTTGCCGTCTTCCTTGGGTAGCGATTTGCGGCGGCGACGCTCCGTCATCGCCCGCATCGGCGCGGAGCCGGTGCCGGTGCAGATCATCAGCAGATTGCTGCCGGGGTGGTTGGGCATCAGGAAGCTGGTGCCGTAGGGACCGACGATATTGCCCTTGGCGCCCTTCTTCAGGTCACAGAGGAAGTTCGACGCCACGCCACGCCCCGGTGTGCCGTCGTGCT
>CAIZKA010000558.1 GCA_903933395.1 uncultured beta proteobacterium
CTTGAGCGCGTTGCGGCGCCGCCACTGGCTGAGATAGCTTCCGTACTCGAGGTACTGGTAGGGCGTGCCGACTGCATCGAGCGCCTTGCGTGCCATGCGCGGAAATGGGTTTTGCGCCATGCCGACCACGACTACCTTGTTGCCGGCGATAGCTGCCTGCGCTTCGCGCACGATGTCGACATTGTTGTCCGCTATGGTCTGGCGGATGGCAGGGTGAATATGGGCTTCGTCTAGAACGCTGCGACTCATGTCGGGCTCCTGTGTGGTCGGAATGCTGGCCGCGCAAGCCAAGGGCAGCGCGTAGGAAAACCATCTTACCCCGCGCTCGGCGCGTGGTCGCCGCATCGCCAACGCTGACTTTTCGGATCAGGTCTCGTGGCCCCGCAAACATCGGCACGATCGATTGCGGCGATCGCCTCGTGAGGCTTCGGATGCGCCTACTTGGCTGCTGCGGCGGCCATAGCCGCCTGCTTGGCGGCCGCCTCTGCCTCGCGCCGCTTTAGCAGATCGGCATACTGACGTGCCCGCTCGTCGATCTTCTTCACCCGCTCGGCATGCTGCCGTTCCCGTTCCGCTTTCTTGCTGGCATTGCCTGGCGCCTTTTCTGCCCGCTTCGCATCCTCCTGGCTGCGCGCCGCAAGCTTCTGCTGCTGCGCCGCGCGCTCGGCCGCGGCCTTGCTGCGACGGGTCTCGAGCTTTTTTGCCTCCTCGGCCCGGCTCAGTTCGCGCTCGGCCGCTCGCTGCGCTTCCTTCTCTCGATAGCGCTCGACATCGGCCTTCTGTTTGGCCTCGTTGGCAGGCGCCTCGGCGGCGCGCTTCGCGGCCTTGGCCTCAACCTCCTGGCGATGAATTTCGCGTTCGGCCTTGCGCCCTTCCCGCTCCATCAGGCCCGCTTGCCGCACCGCTTCGGAATGCCGTTCCTTCGCCGAACTCATGCAACCGATGGCAATGACCTTGCTCTGACACGCCGCCTTGTCGGCTTCGTAGCGAGCCTCCGCTTCGTCTTTCAGCGCCTTGCCCTTGACACGCTGGGCGCGGGCCTCGTCACGCGACAGCGGCGGCGCGTCCGCTGTTTGCGCCAGGGCCCACGCGTGGACAAGCATCAAACCCGCGACCAGCACTTTTCGAATCTGCATCGGTTTCTCCATTCGGGAAAGCAGCTTAGCCGGTTCTCCCGGGGTTTGCCATTCTCCGGTTTGCCTCATACCCGCGTCCTTGCCGCCGTCTCGCCATCGCCGACTCTTGATCGTGCTCCCATGAAGCCTTGCCAGCCGGCACGCCTCGGAAGGGCATGATTTCAGGCTAAACTCCGACGCAAAACAAGGAGGGGCGACAGTGAGCGAAGTCATCGTCATTGGCGGCGGCATAGCGGGCATTTGCGCGGCGCTGGAACTTCTCGACGCCGGGCGCCGGGTGCTGCTGCTTGAGCGCGACACCGCGGACAACTTCGGCGGTCTGGCGAAGGAAAGTTTCGGCGGCATCTTTCTGGTCGGCACCCCCGAGCAGCGGCGCGCCGGCATACGCGACACGCCCGAGCTGGCGCTGGCCGACTGGAAGGCCTTCGGCGCAATGAACCCAGATGACCCGAACGACCGTTGGCCCCTCGCCTGGGCAGAAGCCTACGTGCAGCGCTGCCACGACGAGGTGGGCGTCTGGCTGCGCAAGCGCGGCATCGGCTTCCTTCCGGCTCCGCACTGGGTCGAACGCGGCCTGTTCACGCCCGGCAATTCGGTGCCGCGTTTTCATATCGTCTGGGGTACCGGGCACGAGCTGGCGCTGCGCCTGATCGACCAACTTGAACACCACCC
>CAIZKA010000559.1 GCA_903933395.1 uncultured beta proteobacterium
CCGAAGAGGATGCCGAGCGATAGGGCGATGACCCAGGCCGAAAGCGACACCGCCACGGTCCAGCCGAAGCCGGTCAGCAGCCAATTGAGATAGACCTCATCCCCGCCCTTGACCTGCTCGAGGAAGATGCCCCAGTTCCAGTGGTAGTTCATGCAAAACCTTTTTAGCCACAGAGATCACAGAGGGCACAGAGTAAGTACGGCTTGATGCCTATTGCCTTTTCTTCTTTTCTCTGTGCCCTCTGTGTCCTCTGTGGCTAAAAAGGTTTTGCATGAACTACCACTGGAACTGGGGCATCTTCCTTGAGCAGGTCAAGGGCGGGGATGAGGTCTATCTCAATTGGCTGCTGACCGGCTTCGGCTGGACCGTGGCGGTGTCGCTTTCGGCCTGGGTCATCGCCCTATCGCTCGGCATCCTCTTCGGCATTCTGCGCACTGTCCCCTCCAGGGCGCTGGTCGCCGTGGCAACGGCCTGGGTTGAACTGTTCCGCAACATTCCGCTGCTGGTGCAGATGTTTCTCTGGTTCTTCGTGGTGCCGGAACTGCTGCCGGCCGACTGGGGACTGTGGGTCAAACAGGAGTTGCCGGCCAAGGAATTCCTGACCGCGACGATCTGCCTCGGCCTGTTCACCTCGTCGCGCGTGGCGGAACAGGTTCGTGCCGGCATCCAGGCCCTGCCCCACGGCCAGCTCATGGCGGGCTTGGCGATGGGCCTGACCTTGCCCCAGACCTATCGCTACGTGCTGCTGCCGACGGCGCTGCGCATGGTGGTGCCGCCGCTGACCTCGGAGTTCATGAACGTGTTCAAGAACTCTTCGGTGGCCTTTGCCATCGGCGTCATGGAGTTGACCTTCCAGGCCAAACAGATGCAGGAAGACTCGGAACAGGGCATTGAAACTTTCCTTGCGGTCACCGTGCTCTATTTCATCTGCGCCTTCACCGCCAATCGCGTCATGGCCGTCATCGAGCGGCGGACGCGGATTCCCGGCACCGCTGCCGGCATGGCCGGGCAACACTGATGCACGGCGATTTCGATTTCAGTGTTCTGCTCGACAGCCTTCCCTTCCTGTGGACCGGGCTGCAGTTCACGCTCAAGCTGACCGTCGTCGCCATGCTTGGCGGCATCGCGCTCGGCACGCTGCTGGCACTCGCCCGCCTGTCGCCGATCGCACCGCTGGCCAAGGCCGCCTCCTGGTACGTCAACATCATGCGCTCGATCCCGCTGGTGATGGTGATCCTGTGGTTCTTCCTGGTCATCCCGCTGATGACCGGCAAGCCGATGGGCGCCGAGAATTCCGCGCTGGTGACCTTCACCCTGTTCGAGGCGGCGTTCTACTGCGAGATCATGCGCGCCGGCATCCAGAGCATTCCTCGTGGTCAAGTTGCGGCGGGCTACGCCATCGGCTTCACCTACGGCCAGAACATGCGTCTGGTGATCCTGCCGCAGGCTTTCCGCAACATGCTGCCGGTGCTGCTGACGCAAACCATCGTGCTGTTTCAGGACACCTCGCTGGTCTATGCGATCGGCGCCAAAGATTTGCTGAAGGCGGCCGAGGTGGCCGGAAAGAACTA
>CAIZKA010000560.1 GCA_903933395.1 uncultured beta proteobacterium
CAGCGGATTCTTTGCCCGGATGCGCAGGATGGCGCCGTGGGCTACCACGCAGTACTGACAGCCGTTGGCGTTCGAGGTGGCGACGACGATCATTTCACGTTCGGCTTTTGACAGACCGCTGTCCTTTTCCATCAGCGCGTCGTGAAAGGCGAAGAAGGCGCGCCACTCGGCGGGGCGATGCGCCAGCGCAAGAAACACGTTGGGGATGAAACCGGATTTCTCCTGCACTTCGAGGATGCGGGCGCGAATGTCTTCCGGCAGGTCTTCCAGTTTTGGAATCGGGTAGCGGCTGATGGCTGGCGTGGTCATGATGTCCTCATTGAACTAGTTGCAGTGTCAGGGTATTTTACGGTTTCCCCAAACATCAAAGAGGAGTTCCCGATGAATACCAGCGAAGCGAAGATCGCCAGAAAAAGCGACGGGCAAGCCGAGTTCGACAGCCTGCTGCCGGCAGCCCAGGTGAATCGCCGCAGCTTCATCGTCACCGCGCTGGGCGCCGGCTTTGCCCTGTCGGTGCAACCCACTGCGGCGCAAAGCCCGATCAAGACCGGCACGGAAGGTCTCACCGCGGGCGAAGTCAAAGTGCCCGTCGCTGACGGCGAGATGGTCGCCTACCGCGCCATGCCCGCCGGAAAAACCGGTGTACCGGTGGTGCTGGTGGTTTCCGAAATTTTCGGCGTACATGAATACATCGCCGACGTCTGCCGCCGCCTGGCCAAGGAAGGCTACCTGGCCATCGCTCCGGAACTGTTCGCCCGTTACGGCGACCCGCGCAAGTATGCGAGCGTCGCCGACCTCTACGCCGCAGTTGTTTCCAAGGTTCCCGATGCCGGCGTGGCGAAGGACCTTGACGCCTGCGTCGCCTGGGCCGGCAAGAACGGCGGCGACGCCGGCCGCCTGGCAATCACCGGGTTTTGCTGGGGCGGGCGCCAAGCCTGGCTCTACGCCGCGCACAATACTGCGCTCAAGGCCGGGGTCGCGTGGTACGGGCGCATCGACGGCGAGGTCAACGACCGCACGCCGAAATACCCGCTCGATCTAGTCGGCCAGCTGAAGGCGCCGGTGCTGGGTCTGTATGGTAGCGCCGACCAGGGCATCCCGATGGATGACGTCGAGTCGATGAAGGACGCGCTGGTCAAGGCCGGCAGCAAGTCGAAGATCCACGTGTACGACGGCGCGCCGCACGCTTTCCACGCCGACTACCGCCCCACCTATCGCAAGGAGACTGCCGAGGACGGCTGGAAGCGCATGCTGGAATGGCTGAAGCAGAACGGCGTCTAGGCGCGGCAGCGACGGCCAGCCAACACCATGAGCGACGACATGCCGGATAGTTCCCGCAACATGTTCTGGCAGTCGCTGGACGTGGGGAAGGACGCACGTTCCACGCTCAAGGGCCAGAAGACACTCTGCCTCTGGTTTACCGGCTTGTCCGGCGCCGGCAAGTCGACTCTCGCCAACCTGCTTGAGAAGCGCCTGCACGAGACGGGTCGGCACACCTATCTGCTGGACGGCGACAACATCCGTCAGGGCCTCAATCGGGATCTGGGTTTTACCGAGGCCGATCGCGTCGAGAATATCCGTCGTGTGGCCGAGGTCGCCCGGTTGATGACGGACGCCGGCCTCATTGTTCTGGTCTCTTTCATCTCGCCCTTCCGCGCCGAGCGGCGGATGGCGCGAGCGCTGTTCGAACCGGGCGAGTTTCTCGAAGTGTTTGTCGATGCGCCGCTCGCGGAATGCGAAAGGCGAGATCCAAAGGGGCTGTATGCCAAGGCGCGGCGCGGCGAATTGAAGGACTTCACGGGGATCGACAGTGCCTATGAGGTTCCGGAAAATCCCGAACTGATGGTGAATACGCAGCAGTGTTCGGCGGCGGAGTGCGCCGAGATGATCATCGAGCGGATCCTGCGGGCTTGAGTATCAACACTGAAACTCGGCGCTGGCGATACGGCGTCAACGTCCCGATTCGATCAGGGAAATGAACTGCTCGATCTTGCCGTTGGCGGGGTTGCGGATGCTGTCGGTGTATTCGAAGCGCAGGCGGAACGGATGACCGAGATTGTTGCGGATGAACTTCGCGAGGTTTTCCTGTTCCTCGCCAGTCAGGGGGCGCGGCATGACGAGGTGAACGTCTATCTCTTCCACGCTGCGCTGGACCATCTGCATCAGTTCGATCGGCGCGATGTCCTGTAGTCGGCTCTCGTAACCGAGACGCGGCCAGCGCCGCGTTCCATCCGGCAGGGTCAGCAGGTTGCGGTAGCGTCCCATGATGCGCTTCAGCACCGGTAAGCCTCGACCGCAGCAGCATGGCTCGCCGACCTCCGCGTAGTCGCCGATCTCATAGCGG
>CAIZKA010000561.1 GCA_903933395.1 uncultured beta proteobacterium
GGACATCCGTGCCCGCATCCTCGAGGTGCAGGAAAAATCCGGCTTCATCCCCAACGTCTTCCTCGCCCTGGCGCATCGCCCCGCCGAGTGGCGCGCCTTCTTCGCCTACCACGATGCGCTGATGGAAAAGGACAGCGGCCTAAGCAAGGCCGAGCGGGAAATGATCGTGGTCGCTACCTCCAACGCCAACGGCTGCCAGTACTGCGTGGTAGCCCACGGCGCCATCCTGCGCATCCGGGCGAAGAATGCGCTGGTCGCCGACCAGGTCGCGATCAACCACCGCAAGGCCGAGATCACCCCGCGGCAAAAGGCCATGCTCGATTTCGCGATGAAGGTTGCGCTCGATTCCGCCGCCATCGGCGATGCCGATTTCGCCACCCTGCACGGGCACGGCTTCAATGACGAGGACATCTGGGACATCGGCGCCGTCGCGGCATTCTTCGGCCTCAGCAACCGCATGGCCAACATGTCCGAAATGCGGCCGAACGACGAGTTCTACCTGATGGGGCGGGTGGCAAAGCAAAAGTGAGGTGGCTTGCAAAGATGATGACGGCTGGCGGTTGTCACGCTACACTTGCTGCGATAACGATAGGTTCGGCAAGGAGACAGTCGGGCATGAAAAGGGCAAGAAGCTTGATAGTAGCGGGGGCAAGTCGCGAAGCAAAAAGAGCTGAATACGCGTCGGCACCCGCAGTTCAGTTACCGGCTTGCTCGTTGTTGCACGCGCGGCCAGCCCGGATTCCCGAGTTCATCTGATGGGCGTCTCTCTTACTTTTACTGATGAACAGTTCACGCTGGCTCCGCTGTTCATGGACTTTCTCTACCGCCATTTCCATGCCGGTTTTGCCGATCAGCGCTGGCATGATCAACTCACGGAGGGCCTGACCCAGGACGACAGCGTCCAGCGTACGGCAGTGGAGCAGGCGGAAAGCATGATGCGCGATCCACGAGCGCAGAAAGCGGTGCTGCGCAGCTACGAGTTGCTCTCGGCCTTCCTCACGGGTGACTCCGAGCAGTTGAAGCCCTTCCACTATCGCTACAACTTCATCTGCATCGTCGGTGCGCCACGCCACGGTGGCTCTTACCTGACAAAACAGTTGTTCCGTGCCCTCGGTTACGATGCCGCCAAGGTCCCCAACGCGATCGCCCACGACGGCTTTCCCGATGCGACGCCTTTCGATTTCGACAAAGGCTACAGCGCCTATACGCGGATGATGCACAACATGGCGGAATACCTGTCCATGGTCGAGATCTACTTCGCCAACAGCCGCGCCTTCGACAGCATGATTCCCGTGCCGAAGAAGGCCACCAAGGCAGCCTACCAGGGCGGCTTTTTTGATCGCGTGCTGGGGCCGAATGCGGAGTACATCATTACGCTGCGCCACCCGGTACCGGCCTGCATCTCCACTTACGAGAAATCCGGCGGACTGCCTGCCGACGGTCGCCTGGCGGTACGGGGCAACATCGAGACCTGGGTGCGTCGCGACAACATCTATGCCGGTGTGCCGGAAAGCAAGGTAGAGCAGCTCGGCTACTTTGACGCCTATTTGAGCTACTGGGAGCATTACCACTACAACCTCCTGCTGACCGGCCTGCGCCTGAATCCCAAGTGGCGCGTGGTGGCTTACGGCAAGGAGCGTCTCGAAGGACTGGCGGCCGGTCTCTACGAACGCTTCGGCAGTGCCGACAAGCCCGACGACTTCAAGGTTTTCGGCCAGCAGGCACGACATCCGGACTGGATGAAACAGGCAGAGCCCGTGGTGCGCCGCGTAAGCGATATATGGCGCCAGGCCGGCGTGAATTTTCCGTTCGAGGAAGTGATGGAGGCCTGGTAGGGACCACTCTAATGACAACGCCGCCGGAAAATTTCGCGGCGGCGTTGTCTGGTGTAGAAAGTCGGCGCTGGCGCTACGCCGACTCGCTTTGCGGGCCTGGGAAAGCGCTTCGCGCGCAGGTCACATCTTGCACTCGGAATCGTCACCCTTGCCGATGCCCCGGCCGCCGGCCTTGTCCTTCGAAATCGAACTCGGCATGGTGACCGAGACGCCCTGTTGCGGCGGCACCGGCACCGGCGCAGTATTGGAGTTGGCGGCAAAGCCGAACTGCCCGGGGTTGATGTCTAGCGTGCCGGCCTTGTTGCTCATGGAGACGGCGCCGGTGGTGACATCGACATGCAGGCCGTTGGCCGGCGGTGCGCCGCTCGTGGTTTGCACGCCGCCGCAGTCGTTCTGGCACAGCAGGGCGCCAAAGTTGGTGCCGCGAATGCCTATGGTCGCCGTCTCGGTGGCGAAGGTCACCTTTTCGCGGTTGCGCTTGCCGATCAGGCCGGTCACCGCGCGCAAGCCCCCCTTGAACATGCTCAGGACGACGTTGTCGCTTTCGGGCTTGGCGGCGTTGTAGGCGTAGCTCTCGATCTTCAACTGGGTGCCGGGACGCAACACCACTTCGCCGCCGTCGTTGAACTTGACGCGGGCGTAGGTTTCCGACTCGGTGCTGAGCGTGTCCCCTTCCAGAACGTCGGATTTGACCGACAGCAGCTTGCTGCTGCCGTCCGGTTTCTTGGCCGAGAGCGTGCCCGAGAGATGCGTTATTTGACCCGCCGTGGCTGCATGTGCGGAGGAAATACCGGCCAGACTCACGGCCACGACAAATACGGCGGATAATGTCATTCGCATCAAGCCTGCCTCCGGGTTAAACGCCGCATTGGGCAACGTTTTTCTTGCTTGAGTTTTCATCTTTTTTCCCATCGTCTGCATCGCCGAAACTGTCTTTTTCCGACTTCTCTTTCTCTTTCTCGCTCAACTGCGCTTTGCACTGTGCCGAATCGGGCGCGGTCGCGCATGGGTCAACTATCGGGATATCGATCGGGAGCGGTGGTTTGCAAATGTCCGGACTGCTGACGCAGGGGTCCACAGTGACGGTGTTGGCGTAAGTGATCACCAGCGTTTTGGCTGACTCGGTCGCCGGAGTGCTGTGGTTGACCACGAAGAAGCCGCTCCCGTCCGGGGACGAGGTCGTCGTCGCCGTACCGTCGATCATGATGCCGCCACTGCTGCGGGTGAGGAAATCGAGGAAGATGGTGGCC
>CAIZKA010000562.1 GCA_903933395.1 uncultured beta proteobacterium
CCTGATCCAGCGCGGCTGGGACGCCTACAACCGGCTCGCCGCCGTCAAGTACCCGACGCTGGCGCTGGTGCGCGGCCACTGCATGGGCGGCGGCACCGAGCTCGCATTGGCCTGCCGCTACCGCATCGCGGTCGATGAGCCGGGCACCAGGTTCGCCCTGCCCGAAGTCATGCTCGGTATCGTCCCCGGCTGGGGCGGAATGCTGCGCCTGCCGCAGATCGTCGGTCCGGCGGCGGCTCTGGACATGATGCTGACCGGCAAGAACATCGACGCCAAACGTGCGAAGAAGATGGGACTGGCCGACGAATGCGTGCCGCCGCGCGTCATGGAAAACGCCGCACGCATGCTGGTGCTCTCCGGCAGGCCGCCGCGTCAGGCGCAGCTGCCCTTCATGCAGAAGCTGATGAACGGGCCGCTCAAGGGTTTCGTCGCCAGCGGTGCGCGCAAGCAGGTGGCGAAGCGCGCGCGTCAGGAACACTACCCGGCGCCCTACGCCATCATCGACCAGTGGCAGAACTACGGCGGCAACACCCTGGCCGTGCCGGCCGACCGGCCGACCTCGATCGATGCCCTGATCAATTCCGCGACCACGCGCAACCTGATCCGCGTTTTTTTCCTGCAGGACCGGCTCAAGGGCTTCGGCAAGGACGCCAAGTCGTTTGCCCCGACGCGCGTGCACGTGGTCGGCGCCGGCGTCATGGGCGGCGACATCGCGGCTTGGTGCGTGCTGCGCGGCATGACGGTAACGCTGCAGGACCAGTCGGTGGAGCGCATCGCGCCGGCCGTCGGCCGCGCGGCTAAGTTCTTCGAGAAGAAGTTGCGCGACAAGAAGCTGGCCCGCTTCGCGCTCGACCGCCTGATCGCGGACCCGAAGGGCGACGGCGTGCGCCAGGCCGATGTCATCATCGAGGCCATCTTCGAAAACCTGGCAGCCAAGCAGGCGCTGTTCGCCGACATCGAGGCGCGCGCCAAACCCGATGCCGTGATCGCATCGAATACATCCTCGCTGAAGCTCGCCGACATCGCGGCGACGTTCAAGGACTCTTCGCGCCTGGTCGGCATCCACTTCTTCAATCCGGTGGCGATGATGCCGCTGGTCGAGGTCGTCGCCGGCGAGCGTACTTCGCCCGAAGCGGCGCAGAAGGCCGCCGCCTTCGTCCGCCGGATCGACAAGCTGCCGCTGCCGGTGAAGGACGCGCCGGGCTTCCTGGTCAATGCCGTGCTCGGTCCCTACATGCACGAGGCGATGAAGTGCGTGGACGAGGGCATCGCGCCGGAGACGATCGACGCGGCGCTGGTGGCCTTCGGCATGCCCATGGGCCCGATCGAACTGGCCGACACCGTCGGCCTCGACGTCGCGGTGCATGCCGGCAAGCAACTGGTGGCCGACGCCGTGCCGCCGAAGAAGCTGCTTGAGTTGTTCGAGGCCGGCAAGCTCGGCAAGAAATCCGGCCAGGGCTTTTACGCCTGGGTGGATGGCAAGGCGCAGAAATCAGGAGTCGGCGCTGGTGACACGGCGGCCCTGGCCCGGCGCATGCTGAAGCCCCTCCTTGACGCCACGCAGCGGCTGGTGCAGGAGGGCGTGGTGGCCGATGCCGAACTCGCCGACGCCGGGGTGATTTTCGGCACCGGTTTTGCGCCCTATACTGGCGGTCCGATGAACTACTTGAAGAGCGGAGAACGCTGATGCCTCATCAGGGCGTGCTCATGCCGGGCCGCGAGCCGGTGTTGCGGGTGGTGCCGATGCCGGCCGACATGAACCCCAACGGCGACATTTTCGGCGGCTGGGTCATGGCGCAGGCCGACGTTGCCGGCGCCATTCCCGCCATACGCCTGGCGCGTGGTCGCGTCGCCACGGTCGCGGTGCAGTCCTTCCTCTTCAAACAGCCGATCTCGGTGGGCGACATCGTCAGCTTCTACGCCGAGGTGGTGAAGGTCGGCCGGACCTCGATCACCGTCGATGTCCAGGTCTTCGCCGAGCGCCATCCGGCCAATCCGGTGGTGGTCAAGGTCACCGAGGCGCAGCTGACCTATGTCGCGATCAACGAGGACGGCAGCAAGCGCGAGATCCCCCCGGCAGGCGGCTAGCGCGGTTTTCCACGCAGCATACCGTCGGGCTTCCGCCCCGGCTGCCCCGATATATTTCCATCGCCCCTCTTGAAGAACAGGCCTTTTGGCCCTATTATTAGCACTCGTTGGCGATGAGTGCTAATAATTGCCCTGCGCCCGACTCAGACCTGCGGCCCGCCCGCAGCGGCTTTTTCCTGTTCCAACCCAGTTTAGAGGAGATCAACCCCATGAAAATTCGTCCTTTGCATGATCGCGTTATCGTCAAGCGTCTCGAAGAAGAGAAGAAAACCGCTTCCGGAATCGTCATTCCCGACAACGCCGCCGAGAAGCCCGATCAGGGCCTGGTCACCGCCGTAGGCAACGGCAAGATCCAGGAGGACGGCAAGGTTCGCCCGATGTCGCTCAAGGTGGGCGACCGCGTTTTGTTCGGCAAGTACTCCGGCCAGACCGTCAAGGTCGATGGCGACGAGCTGCTGGTCATGCGTGAAGAAGACATCATGGGCGTAGTTGAGCTCTAATCGATACAGAATTTCAGGAGATACATACAAATGGCAGCTAAAGAAGTTCAATTCGGCGACTCCGCTCGTCAGCGCATGGTTCGTGGCGTCAATATCCTCGCCGACGCCGTCAAGGTAACCCTCGGCCCCAAGGGCCGCAACGTGATCCTCGAGCGCTCCTTCGGCGCCCCGACCATCACCAAGGACGGCGTGTCTGTCGCCAAGGAAATCGAACTGAAGGACAAGTTCGAGAACATGGGCGCGCAGATGGTCAAGGAAGTCGCTTCCAAGACCTCCGACGTCGCCGGTGACGGCACCACCACCGCCACCGTTCTGGCCCAGTCGATCGTCCGCGAAGGCATGAAGTACGTCGCCGCCGGCATGAACCCGATGGACCTCAAGCGCGGCATCGACAAGGCTGTCGTCGCCGTGGTCGAAGAACTGAAGAAGATTTCCAAGCCCTGCACCACGACC
>CAIZKA010000563.1 GCA_903933395.1 uncultured beta proteobacterium
CCGATGTCTTTGGCAATTTGACGGAGCAAGATCGGGGAGATGTCGCGCCCTTGATGAAACGGCACCGTTGTACAGCGACCGGCGGCATCGCGGAATTGCTTGTGCGAACCACGTTGGCGGACTTCGGTGAAGCCGAGCCTGATAAGAATCGCATGACTTCATTGGGTTTCAGGACAGGTACATTGCCCATGACTCAAGCTACGGCAACGTTTTGAACCCCAACAAACTCGGACTCCAGTATCGGCTCGCCGTCCTCCAGAAGCATTTCAATTACATCGTGCAGGTTGCGGTTGACTTCATCCAGCGTTTCGCCTTGGGAATGAGCGCCAGGAAAACCGGGAACGAAACCAACGAACAGGCCGGTTTGCGGGCACCGTTCAATTACCGCTGAATAGACTTTCATGGCTGGCTCCAAAATCGTACGGAAAACGCGATTATCGTTCTACGCTCAGCGATAGGCAACCGCTGACGCCATCGCACCCGCAGGCGGCATCGACTACGACGAATGCCATCAGTGCCTGGACTGCGTCGGCATCTATCACGACACGGCACGCTGCGGACCGAAACTGCTCTTTGCGGCCGTCGGCAAGCGTGAGCGCAACGCGGTTTACAAGGCTGCTGCAAAGCGATAGGCGTGTCGCCAGCGCCGACTTTCAAAACGGCCATGAATTTAATTCGACTATGGCCTTTTTAATTCAGATTAAAAGCTTCGCGCAGTCAAATGGGACTGCTTGACTATACCGACGAATATACATATATTGTTGCCATGCGCTACGCCCATGACGCGAAGAAGCGGGCGGCCAATCTCAAGAAGCACGGTTATGACTTCAAGGATGCGCCGCAGGTAATTGAAGGCTCGGCAACAGTCACATTCGAGGACCGACGCTTTGATTACAGCGAACAACGATTCATCACCCTGGGGATGTTGCGCGGAGAGTTGGTGGTAATCGCCACCACTGAAACGGACGAGGAAATCCGACTGATTTCCATGCGAAAGGCAGAACGCCATGAAGAAGAAATCTACTACGCCAACCTTTGACGAAGACGCACCCATCACCCAGGGCGACATCGACGCCGGCAAGCTGGTGCTGCGCAAGCGCACCGCCGGACGCGTGATTCAGCCGAAAAAACGTGTGACGTTGTATCTTGATGCGGCGCTTGTCGAGCGATTCAAAAGCATGGCTGGCGACCGCGGCTATCAAACGCTCATCAATGAGACGCTGAAGTCATCGGTGCATCAGGTCGACATGGCCGAGACTCTGCGGCAAGTCATCCGTGAGGAAATGAAGGGGCGTAAAGCCGCTTGACCAAGAACAGGCGGCATCGACTACGACGAGTGCCATCAATGCCCGGACTGCGTCGGCATCTACCCGACACGGCGCGCTGCGGACCGAAACTGCTCTTTGCCGCAAAGAGAAAGATCGTAAGAATTCACCCGCTAAAGGCAAAACCTCAGAACTTGTCGCAGTGAACTGCCCCGGTCCGGCATCAGGAATGTCCTTTGCGGCAGACCCAGAACTGGTACATCGCCGCAAAAGAATCCGGGTTGTGCTGCTCGAAGTCGTTCCACAGATCAAGATCGCTCAAGGCATCCTTGCCGGGGTTGGTGGCGCGGAACCTGGCCAGCGCTGCCGGTTCGAGATCGAAGCCGATGAAACGCAGGCCTGCATCGTCGAGCAGGCCTGCGATACCGGGAATCGTATAGCGATGCTCCTGGACATGGAACAGCAGATCCCGACACTCGCTCATGGAATAGAAATCCGCGAAATTCACGACTTCCCGTTCCGGCGCCCCTTCCGGCAGCAGCATCAGTTGCTGCCGGACCTTGCGGATGCCGTCAGGATCTGCGGTAGCACCTGACTCGGCGATGCGCTCGCGGACAGCGACCACCGCGCCGCGCGCCGCTTCGCTGTAGAGCCCCAACCGGATGATCCCGTTGTCTTTCAGCAGCCGGCAAAGCACTTCCAGGCCGGCGCCCGGATCGCCTAGGTGGTGCAGCACGCCGGAGGAGTCGATATAGTCGAAGCGACGTTCAAGGCTGTCCAGCCGCAGGATGTCAGCCTGGACGAAGCGAATATCCGTGATGCCCGTCTCGCGCGCCTTGCGCATGCCGAAGGCCAGGCTGGATTTGCTCAGATCCACGGCGAGCAGTCTGGCGCCAGCGATCTGTGACGCAGTTTCGATCGCCTGGCGCCCGGTGCCGCATCCCGCGATCAGAACATCCGCGATTTCATCGCCACCGCTGCTTTCCCCGCCAAGTCCGGTCCGTGCCGCCAGCCACGCGGCAAGGGGCGTCCGTTTCGCCGCCAGGGCCGGCATCGTCCAGCGCGGGTAGGGATTCTCCTCGTACTGCTGGCGAACCTTGCGCGAGATTTCGTCATCGATCGGGGTGAGTTGCTCAATGGCATTCCTCAGGGCGTCTTCGGCCATCGGCTCGCGAATCTGCTGTGTCAGCAGGGCTTCGACCGGGGCCGGTCGCGACTCACGGGTTATCAAGCCCGCCGCATCGGATAGCGTATGCAGCGGGTAATAAGTCCCAACAGCGGCTAGCCACGCGTCAGGGACTTCCGCGCCGGCGGCGATTGCGGCTTCCAGCCGGCTGCGCAGCGCATCGACTTCGGCGATTTCCTCCGGCAGGCAGGGATAGACATATTCATTGATGAAGCACTGCCGCGCCAGCGCGCAATGGAAGACCGGATTCGTTGCCGGATCTCCCCTGCCAGCCTGTTGCATCAGGCATCGACGCAGCGTGACGAGGAGACGCTCGATGGCGACATCGGTGACCGGCGTCGTTTCCAGCAGCGCGATCAGCAGGGCATCGTCCCAGGGGTGCGCCTGCGCTTGCGGCGACGGCGAGACGTCGAGCGCAAGGCGCTCCGGCCAGGCGGTTTCGCCCCGGTCGAGCAGAGATCGCAATGCCGGTCGGGCGTAAAGGCGGCCACGCAGCACGTGCGCGATCGACTCCGGACGGAAGCGGGATGAACCGAGGAGACGCAGGGTCAGCGCCTCGACTTCCCGGTCGAAATCCGCATCCGTCAGGCGGCCGCTGCGCAGGCACATGACGAAACCTTCCTCGGCCGCAGCCGGCGGCGGGTCGCAACGCATGGCCTGCCGGAAGCCGGCCAGCGCATCGCGCGCCCGCCCCAGGCGCAACAGCACCGATCCCCTTGCCGCCAGGACGCCGGCGTGCGCCGGCGAAATTGACAGGCCCCGGTCGAGCAGTTGCAGCGCGCCGGGCAGGTCGTCATCCGCCACGCGGCACAGGGCTAAATTGAGCATGGCTTCGACATTGCCGGGTTCGGCGGCGAGCAGCTTTTCGCACCACAGGCGCCCCTCGCCAAGGCGGCCCTGCTCGATCAGG
The DNA here is from genome assembly GCA_903933395.1 of uncultured beta proteobacterium. Classification (GTDB taxonomy): domain Bacteria; phylum Pseudomonadota; class Gammaproteobacteria; order Burkholderiales; family Rhodocyclaceae; genus Sulfuritalea. Next base: position 3,362 of record CAIZKA010000563.1, read on the forward strand.
ACCGCCGCCAGATTGGTCATGACCGAAACACGGCCTGGAACAAGCGCATCGGCGGCGCGGTAGCGTTCTTCCGCTTCCGTCAGGCGCCCGGCCTGCTGTGCCTCCAGCGCTGCCAGGAAATGCTGCCGCGCTTGTTCAAACGCGTCCATCGCCATCAATCTCCTCTAATGGCCTGCAATCCCACAGGCTGCCGCCACGGCATGAAATGCAAGCACCCATACCCCACCGGGGGGTACCGTCCTCGCGTCCCGCTCGGACATAAAAAAACGGACGCCGAAGCGTCCGTTTTA
>CAIZKA010000564.1 GCA_903933395.1 uncultured beta proteobacterium
CGTCGATCCCAGATCTCACCCTGCCAGCCGCCGGTTTGGCGAATGGTCTGCCACATGGTGCGATAGAAGTCGGCGCTGTGACGGCCCGAGCGCAGCAGGCGCGGTGTCTGGCCCACGGCTTCCGCCGCCGAATAGCCGGTGATTTCCGTAAAGGCCTGGTTGACGCGCAGGATCACGCTGCCGGCATCGGTGACCATCATGGCCTCCTGCGACTCGAAGGCGGCGGCGGCGATGCGCAGCTCGATCTCGGCCTGCTTGCCGCGGGTGACATCCTGCACCGTGCCCAGTGAACGCAGCGGCTTGCCGGCCGCGTCGAAATAGGACAGGCATTTTTCGTGCACCCACTTGATGCGGCCATCGCTCATGCGCAGGCGGTGGGTGATCTCGTAGGGCAGGCGGTTCTGCAGCGAATCGGTATAGGCCCGGTTCACCGCATCGCGGTCGTCGGGGTGGATGGCATTGAGGAAGGCCTCATAGGTGGCGGCGAACTGCGTCTTGTCGATCTCGAACAGGCGGAACACTTCGTCCGACCAGAACAGCTCGCCGCTGAGCAGATCCAGCGTCCAGTTGCCGACCAGGGCGATGCGCTGGGCTTCGTTCAACCGGGCTTCGCTGTCGCGCAAGGCCTGCAGGTGGCTCTCGGCAAGGTCTTTGAGCGCATGCTGCCGTCGCTGGTAATAAAGCAGGCTCAAGACCGCGGTCAGCGCCAACGCGCCGAACAGCCATGCCTGGATGGCAGTCTCCCGGCGCCATGATGCGAAAATGGTTGCAAAATCGCGCGTCACAGCCACCACCAGCGGTTTGTCCATCGGCAGGTCGGCGGGCTGGATGGTGCGCTGGGCAATCATTCGTCGCTCGCCCGTGGATGCGACCACGTCGGAGAACACATTGGCCGCGCGGCCGCTGTCGCGGTGGCGGGTAAATAGGCTGCCGGGCCTTGCCAGATCGGTGCCGATCAGGTCCGGCCTTTCGGGGGCCATCATGAAAAGCCTGCCGTCGCCATGGGCCATGGCGGCCCACGCATCAGGGGTATAGAGCGCCGAACCGAGCTGTGTCCTGGCGAACCCGGGATCGAAGGAGGCGAGAATCGCGCCGGCATATTCCCCCTTCGGCCCGGCAACCGAGCGCGCCAGCCCCATGACATAGGTATTGAGCAGGGATTGGAGGGGTGCGACGAGGTACAGCGTTTGCGGGGCATTGTTGCGTGCCGCGAGTTGGACCCATTCCCGATGGGCGAGGCTGGACCCGATGAGCTTCTCGTTGCTGGCGAATATTATCTTCCCCTCTGCGTTGACCACCAGCAGCGTCCGAATCCCGGGCAGCGTATCGATGAGGAGTTTCAATTCGTGCCTGGCATGCACGAGGCCGTCCCTTTCGGTCTGCCAGCGCGGCGAGTCTTCGCGGATGTATTGGAGGGCGCGGTCGAGCGAATGCAATTGCGGCACCAGGTTTTTCTCGATCACGGCGGCCTGGCTTGCCAGCCGTTCGCGCTCATGAGCCTCGATTTGAACGTAGTCCTGATACTGCGAATAGCCGATGTAGCCGCCGAAGGCCAGCAGGACGGCGAGCAGCACCAGCCATTCCGTGAGGAATCGGCTGCGATGGGCCAGTGAGGCGGTTCCGCTCATTGGCCGGACGACAGCAGACCCGCACGCCGGTCGCGTGGGGTGAAGTTTTGCGGCAGGGCGGTCGGCAACGCGTCAGGGCTGACTGTCACCGCGGGGCATCCGTGCATGCTTCGCTCCATGTTTCCGTCGGCGCACTGCGCAGGGCAACGCGATTCCGGATTTCACAAGCGAGGCAGTTTTTTGGGCCCCGACGGCAATCTGCGGGGAAAAGCGGCAGATTGACTTATGCCTTTCGGCAGATTTTTATCCTAGCACACAGGTCAAGTATTGCAAGATCAAATGTTTGATGCCGCGCATCAATTTCCGAAGGGTGGCAGGTCAAGACCCCGGCCGGCATCAGGCTGCCAGCAGCGCACGATTGGCGTCGATCGCGCCGGCGATGCGTCGGGCGGTCGTCCGGCGAATCGGATGCTCGGGTGCCAGTTCGCCGAATCGAACCGCCTGCCCGACCACCCTGTCGATGGTGGCGGTGGCGACGGCGAAGTCGATCCCGCCCTGGCTGGCGAGCGTCAGCAGGTGGGCGCGCGTTATCCGTCGGCCCTCGCCGCATACATCGGTCTGGTGCTCCCCTCCCGGGCCATCGCTGAAGGTCAGGTCATAGCAGGGGGCAAGGCGCCAGCGGCGGTCCTGC
>CAIZKA010000565.1 GCA_903933395.1 uncultured beta proteobacterium
CCCTCTGTGGCTAAAGCTTTTGATCTTCATGTCCGGTTCTCGTCCAGTTCCCGGCGATGGCGGGTTTCCGGCCACAGTCCGGCCGGACGGAAACGCATGGTCAGTACCAGCGCCAGCCCGAACACCAGCATGCGCAGGACTTCCGGGTCGATCAGCAGTTTGCCGAACAAGGCCATTTGCGCCGGCTCGACGGTGTAGCGCAGCAGTTCAGGCACGAAGGAGAGCAGCATCGCGCCGGCGATCACGCCCCAGATGTTGCCCATGCCGCCAAGCACCACCATCGCCAGCACCATGATCGACTCATTCAGGACGAAGCTTTCCGGGCTGACGAAGGTTTGCATCGCGGCGAACATGCCGCCGGCGATGCCGCCAAAGGAAGCGCCCATGGCGAAGGCCAGCAGTTTGATGTTGCGCGTGTTGATGCCGCTGGCCTTGGCCGCCACCTCGTCCTCGCGGATGGCGACCCAGGCGCGGCCGATGCGCGAATCCTGCAGGCGGCGGTTGATCACGATCACCGCCAGCAGCACCAGCAGCAGGAAATAGTAATACTTGATCGGGCCGCTGAAGGCCAGTCCGGCCAATGTGTCGGTGCTGGAAAAATTCACGGGGCCGATCTGGAAGGAGTCGATGCGGTTGATGCCTTTCGGCCCGTTGGTCAGGTTCACCGGTGCCGAGAGGTTGTTCATGAAAATGCGCACGATTTCGCCAAAGCCGAGCGTCACGATGGCCAGGTAGTCGCCACGCAAACGCAAGGTAGGCGCACCGAGTATGACGCCGGCGACGCAGGCGACCGCGGCACCGATCGGCAGGATGACCCAGAACGGCAGGTGCAGGCCGAAATGCGGCGAGGCCAACAGCGCATAGACGTAGGCGCCGACGGCATAGAAGGCCACATAGCCGAGATCGAGCAGGCCGGCGTAGCCGACCACTATGTTCAGCCCCAGCGACAGCAAGACGAACAGGACGGCAAAATTGGTGATGCGCACCCAGGCCGTTCCGGCCGAGGCGAGGACGAAGGGCAGGGCGATCAGCGCGATGGCGATCAGGGCGAGGCCCAATTTTTCGCGTGTTGTTTTAGCTACGGCGTAACGCCTGCTTTCGCTGGCATTAGCCTTCTCTGAAACTCCGCTGCGCGTCGTTTTCATGCGCGCTCCGACACGCGCTCGCCGAGCAGGCCGGAGGGGCGGAACACCAGCACCAGGATCAGCATCAGGAACGCGAACACATCCTGGTAGTTGCTGCCGAACAGCACAAAGTTGCCGCCGTCGGCGCATGGGCCGGCGAGCAAGCCCTGCGCCATCGGCCAGTGGCACAGATCGGTCAGTTCGCCGACGTAGCCGGTGCCGAGCGCTTCCACAAGGCCGAGCAGAATGCCGCCGAGCATGGCGCCGGCAATGTTGCCGATGCCGCCCAGCACCGCCGCGGAAAAGGCCTTGAGGCCGAGGCTGAAGCCCATTGTGTAGTGGGCGATGCCGTAGTAGCTGCCGTACATGACCCCGGCCACGGCGCCCAGTCCGGCACCGATGACAAAGGTCGCGGCAATCACGCGGTCGGCGTTGACGCCCATCAGGCCCGCCACATGGACGTTTTCAGCCGTGGCGCGAATGGCGATGCCGAAACGGGTGCGATAGACGAACCAGGAAAGCCCGGCCATC
>CAIZKA010000566.1 GCA_903933395.1 uncultured beta proteobacterium
CATCGCCCGCGGCGTACTGCCCGATGGCCGCGCCGCCAATGGCCAGCAGCAGCGGCAGCACGTAGGACACCAGGGAGGCACGCCACACCGTACCGTCGGCCACGGTCAGTTGCACATGGTCGCCGACGCGGGCGCCGATGCGATTCTCCAGGCGGTAGCGGCGCGGCCCCGTACCGAGTCCGAGCAGGCCTGTCTGGCATGCGTCCACGGTCTTGCAACTGCCACAGGTCGGGGCGCGCTCAGGAACTTCAACCCAGACCTCGCCACCCTCCGCGGCCACCACGACTGCCTCGCACCGGCTCATCTGCGCCTCTGCTCTATGCCTTCGCCAAGGCGCCTGACGGCGATCGCCGGCACTTCGCCCATGACCACCACACGATGGTCGTCGACCTGGCGCCGGAAAACATTGACCGGGCCGAGTGTGGCCATCGCCTCCGGCTCCCCTGCCGCCCCGCCGGGTTCGATGAATACCGAGATCGATGCCAGACCGTCGGAAAACACCACATGCAGCCCCTCGGAACTCCCTGCATCCGCCTGTCGCTTCATGGCGGCCACTCTGCGAAACCCGGGCAATAAAGTGCGAAAGGTCCAGCCCATGTCTTCCGGCCGCAAGTCGGTGGTGCGCGCCTGCTGCACGCGCACCCTCTCCAGGTCGTAACCTGGTTTCAGGGCGCCAAGCTCCAGCGGGGCGCCTATCTTGACCTGTGTGAAGGCAAAGGATTCCAGCGCTTCGCCGCCCGCACCGAGAAGCGTCGCCTTCAGCAACAAACCGCTGCCCGTATCCATCCAGAACTCATGTCCATAGCGCCATTCGTCACGCGGCTTGAGCAGCACGGCCCGGCTGTTCACCCCCGCGATCCTCCCCGAGTTGCCGCCGTGAATCGCATAGTGCTCCGGCAAACTGCCCAGGCCCGCAGGCAGCAAGGCCGGAAACCCCCTCTGGCCGGGCCGGCTTTCGATGATCAGAAGCTTCTCTTCCGGAAAAAAGCATCTGACTTCGCTGCCCGCGCGCAAAACCTCGCGCGGACTGCCGTCGAGCGATTCGATACGCTCGATTTCCACACCATCGCTGACCGAGTGCGCGATGCGGGAGGTATCCACCCGGCTCCCGCTGCGATAGACAAAAACACCGCTGTAGGTAAGCTGCCGGGAGCCTTGCGCGATGCGATTCAGCAGGGCCAGCCCGTCCTCGGCCAACGCCGCCTCAGTTGCCAGCATGGGTGCCAGCAGAACTGCCGACAGGATCAGCAGGGAAATGCGTGCCGGCATCACCGTCCGTCGCCGCTTGCCGCCACGGTGCGGATGTTGCGCGCCGCACCGCCGATGACGCCGCCCGGCGCATAGGCCTGATGCGCCACCAGATATTCCTGCAGCCGCGGCGTAGACTGGGCTTGCGCCACCACCGGCCCCGACCTGGCGGCGGCCAGGCCGCCGGCCCCCGCCGGCAGGCCCGCAGGCAACCCGCTTCCGTCCGGCGTCAGCGCCAGCCAGGCGACCACCGCAACGCCTGCCGCAGACGCAGCCAGCGCCAGCAGCGGCCGCTGCCATGCCGGTGTGCGGGAAGCCGGCGCCATCACCGTGGGCTCCGTGTCCAGGGCCGCCATGACACGCGCCGTAACGTCGAGGTCGAGCCCGTCTTCGCCGCGCAATGCCGCACCGATCAACAGGCCGTCGCGCCACTCGCGACGCAGATCCTCGCTGCGGCGCAGGGCCTGCAAGGTTTCGGCGACCTCATGCTGCTCGAGTTCGCCATCCATCATGGCGGAAATACGTGTCTTCATGTCATCACCATCTCTTGTCAGGCGCTGCATCGAGCAAGGGCTTCAATCGCTCCGAAATCGCATCCCGTGCGCGAAAGATCCGCGAACGGACGGTGCCGATCGGACAGTCCATGACTTGCGCAATTTCCTCATACGACAAACCATCAATTTCGCGCAGCATGATCGCCGTCCGCAAATCCTCAGGCAGGGCTTCCATGGCAGCGTTCACCGTCTGGCCGATCTGCTTGGTCATCAACAGGCGCTCGGGCGTGTCGTTGTCGCGCAGCAGGTCGGCATCGTCGTAAGTTTCCGCCTCCTCGCTATCCACACCGGTGGTCGCCGAAGCGCGCCGGCCATGGGTCATCAGCCAGTTTTTCGCGGTATTGACGCCGATCCGGTAGAGCCAGGTATAAAACGCGCTGTCGTTGCGAAAGCCCGGCAAAGCCCGGTAGGCCCGGATGAAACTGTCCTGAACGATATCCTCCACCTCGGCCGAATCACGTACCATCCGCGAAATCAGACGCCCGAGCTTGCGCTGGTACTTGGATACAAGCAGGCCGAAAGCCTGCTTGTCACCCGACTGCACCCGCTCGACGAGTATCCGGTCTGCCTCGCGATCTCCCATGGAGTTTGCTGTTTGTTCCCGCCAATTGGACATGTACGGCCAGGCTCTGACCGCAAGCGAGTATAACAAGCCACTCCGCCCACATTTCGCATCAAAATGAATCCCATGCTGCAACCGTTGCCCACACTGACCGGAGCTCGTGCAAATAGTTCCACACCGGCGGCAGTGATATAGTCCGGCCCCATGAATCCGGCCGCCATCCAGCATTTCGACGTCCTCATCATCGGCAGCGGCCTGGCGGGTCAATCCCTGGCATTGCGGCTGGCCGGCAGCCGCCGGGTAGCCCTGGTCACCAAGCGGGCGCTGACGGACTCGGCTTCGGCCTGGGCACAGGGCGGAATTGCCGCCGTGCTCGACCCCGCCGACAGCGTCGAAGCGCATATCGACGATACATTTACCGCCGGGGCGGGACTGTGCGACCCGGCCGCGACGCGATTCGTCGTAGAACACGGCCGCGAGGCCATCGAATGGCTGATTGAGCGCGGGGTTCCATTCACGCCGGACGATTCGCCGCTGGGCTTCCACCTGACCCGCGAAGGCGGCCACGGCCAGCGCCGCATCATCCATGCCGCCGATGCGACGGGTACCGCGGTGCAGCAGACCCTGACCGAACAGGTAAAAAACCACCCCAACATCACCGTTCTGGAGCGGCACATCGCGGTCGATCTGATCACCGCCGCCAAACTCGGCCTGCCACGCAACCGCTGTCTCGGCGCCTATGTCCTCGACATCGCCCGCGACCGCGTATTGACGCTCGGCGCCAGCCACACCGCGCTGGCCACAGGCGGCGCCGGCAAGGTCTATCTCTACACCACCAATCCCGACACCGCCACCGGCGACGGCGTGGCGATCGCCTGGCGCGCCGGCTGCCGCGTGGCCAACATGGAATTCATTCAGTTCCACCCGACCTGCCTCTACCACCCGCATGCCAAATCCTTCCTGATTTCGGAAGCCCTGCGCGGCGAAGGCGGCCTGCTGCGCCTGCCCGACGGCACGCGTTTCATGCCCGACCACGACAGCCGCGCCGAACTGGCGCCGCGCGACATCGTCGCCCGTGCCATCGACTTCGAGATGAAGCGCCACGGCCTGGACTGCGTCTTCCTGGACATGACGCACAAGCCGGCCGATTTCCTCAAGGATCATTTCCCGACCATTCATGCGCGCTGCCTGCAACTGGGCATCGACATCACCCGCGAACCCATTCCTGTGGTGCCCGCCGCCCACTATGCCTGCGGCGGCGTGGTCACGGATCTCGCAGCGCGCACCGACCTGGCGGGCCTCTATGCCATCGGCGAAACGGCCTTCACCGGCCTGCACGGCGCCAACCGGCTGGCGTCGAACTCGCTGCTCGAATGCCTGGTGTTTTCGGCCTCCGCAGCTCAGGACATACTCGCGGCGCCGGTCGAGCCCCTGCCGCATCTGCCGCAATGGGACGAAAGCCGGGTGCGCGACGCCGACGAGGAGATCGTAATCTCCCACAACTGGGCGGAATTGCGCCGCTTCATGTGGGACTACGTCGGCATCGTGCGCACCAACAAGCGCCTGGAGCGCGCGCTGCACCGGATCCGCCTGCTGGAAAAGGAAATCGAGGAGTTCTACGCCAACTACCGCGTCGGCAACGACCTCATCGAACTGCGCAACCTGGTGCTGACCGCCCACCTGATCGTGAAAAGCGCACAGCGCCGGCATGAAAGCCGCGGCCTGCACTTCAGCCGCGACTACCCGGAAACCCTGCCGCGCGCACTGGAGACGGTGCTGCACCCGCGCCAACTCTGAGGTAGCGCTTCAGGCCGGGTTCGTCGCGGTCGAACGCCAGCGCAGCCACAGCCGCAACTGGCGGAAATCCTCTTCCGCAAGGCTGTCGCCGAGCAGGGTCAGGGTGCGCAAACGGCCTTCCTGCCGGTAAAGCAGTACCACCAGAAACGACAGGACCAGGGTATGCGGATGTACCACCGCTTCGCTCGCCGTGCCGTCAGCGCCGACTGTTTCAAATTTCCCGTCGCCGCCCAGCACCAGGGAAACGACGGCAGGCGGGCGACGGATACGCGCCAGCGAAGCCCCGGTCAGCAATAGCAGAACCGTCGCCAGCCACGCCGGCAGGTTGCTTGCCAGAATCGAACCGGCTGCCGCAACATGGGCCAGCGACTGAATCACCAGCAGATGCTGCGATGGCTTGAGGGAAACCGGAAGGGAGGCGACCGGCTTCATCGCCGCATCGGTCTAGATGCGGCGGAAGACCAATGAACCGTTGGTGCCGCCGAAGCCGAAATTATTCTTCAGGGCGACATCGATCTTCATCGACCGCGCCGTGTTGGCGCAGTAATCCAGGTCGCACTCCGGATCCTGGTTGAAGATGTTGATCGTCGGCGGCGAGATCTGGTGATGCACGGCGAGCACCGTGAACACCGACTCGAGGCCGCCGGCGCCGCCCAGCAGATGGCCGGTCATCGACTTGGTCGAATTCACCACGGTCTTCTTCGCGGCGTCGAGACCGAAGGCCAGCTTGATGGCCTCTGTTTCGTTCTTGTCGCCCAGGGGCGTCGAGGTGCCGTGGGCATTGACGTAGTGCACCTCGTCCGCATTCACTCCAGCATTCTTCAGCGCATTGACCATGCTGCGCCGCGGACCGTCGGTGTCCGGTGCGGTCATGTGGAAGGCATCGCCGCTCATGCCGAAGCCGGCGAGTTCGGCGTAGATCTTCGCCCCGCGCGCCCTGGCATGTTCGTACTCCTCGATCACCATCACGCCGCCGCCCTCGCCCATGACGAAACCGTCGCGATCCTTGTCCCAGGGCCGCGAGGCCGTTGCCGGATCGTCGTTGCGCGTGGACAGCGCCTGGGCCGAGGCGAAGCCGCCGACCGCCAGCGGCGAGATGGTGGCTTCGGCACCGCCGCAGACCATCACATCGGCATCGCCGTACTCGATCATCCGCGCTGAGAGGCCGATCGCGTGCAGGCCCGTGGAACAGGCCGTGACCACGGCGATGTTGGGCCCCTTGAGGCCGAACATGATCGACAGGTTGCCCGAGATCATGTTGCTGATCGTCCCCGGAATGAAGAAGGGAGAGATCTTGCGCGGGCCGCCGGCGAGGTAGTCGTTGTGCGTATCCTCGATCATCGGCAGGCCGCCGATGCCGGAACCAATATTGACGCCGATGCGCTCGGCATCGGCTTGCGGGCTGTCGAGCCCGGCATCGCGCACCGCCTGGACGCCTGCCGCCATGCCGAAATGGATGAAGGTATCCATGCGGCGCGCTTCCTTGGCGGACAAGTAGGCGGTGATCTCGAAGTTCCTGACCTCGCCGGCTATCTGCGCCTTGAAGGCCGCAGGATCGAACTTCGTGATGCGGCCGATGCCGCTCTTGCCGGCCGTGAGGTTTTCCCAGGCTTCGGCTACCGTATTTCCGACCGGGGAAATTACCCCCAGTCCGGTTACCACCACACGGCGTCGCGACACGATGAACTCCAGACGATGGTTGGCGTTTGCCGCTTGCTTACTTCTTGACGTTGGCGTTGACGTAGTCGATCGCCTGCTGCACGGTGGTGATCTTCTCCGCATCTTCGTCGGGAATCTCGCACTCGAACTCTTCTTCCAGCGCCATGACCAGTTCGACCGTGTCGAGCGAGTCGGCACCGAGATCGTCCACGAAGTTGGATTCGTTCTTGATGTCGGCCTCATTGACGCCCAGTTGCTCGGCGACGATCTTCTTGACGCGTTGTTCGATATTCTCCATCTTGAAACTCCTTCCCTTGATTGTTCGGGTGGTAAAAACCTGCGTATTTTAACAGCCGGATGCCCTTGCGGGTTTGACATCCGGTCAGGCCATGTACATGCCGCCATTGACGTTCAGCGTGATGCCGGTGATGTAGCCGGCGCGCTTCGATGCGAGGAAGGCTACCGTCGCGGCTATTTCGTCGGGGTGGCCGAGGCGGCCCAGCGGGATCTTGCCGAGCAGGGCATTGCGCTGCGCTTCGGGCAGGGCGCGCGTCATGTCGGTATCGATGAAACCCGGCGCCACGCAATTCACCGTGATGTTGCGGCTGCCGAGTTCCTGGGCCAGGGCGCGGCTCATGCCGGCGACGCCGGCCTTGGCCGCCGCGTAGTTGGCCTGGCCGGGATTGCCTGCTTCGCCGACTACGGAAGTGATGTTGATGATGCGGCCGTAGCGCGCCTTCATCATGCCGCGCATGACCAGTTTGGAGAGACGGAACACCGCCTTGAGGTTGGTCTCGATGACAGCATCCCACTCGTCGTCCTTCATGCGCATGGCGAGATTGTCGCGGGTGATGCCGGCGTTGTTCACGAGGATGGTCACCGCACCGAATTTCTTCTCGATCTCGCCGATCAACGCTTCGCAAGCCGCCGCTTCGGTGACATTGGCAGCCGCACCCCAGCCGGTAAGCCCTGCCGCATCAAGCGCCTTCTGGATGTCGGCGGCGCCGGCTTCCGTGGTGGCGGTGCCGACCACGGTGGCGCCCTGTGCCCCGAGTTCCAGCGCGATGGCACGGCCGAGGCCGCGCGAAGCGCCCGTCACCAGTGCAACCTGTCCCTTCAAATCAGCCATGTCATGCCCCCTTTACAGTCGCCAGCGCGGCATCGACGCCGGCCAGGTCATTCATCGCCGCACCATTGAGACTTTCGACGCAGCGCTTGACCAGCCCCGCCAGAACCTTGCCCGGCCCGCATTCGAAGACGTGGGTCACCCCGGCGGCCTGCATCGCCTGCATGGTCTCCACCCAGCGCACCGGCGACGCGGCCTGGCGCACCAAGGCATCACGGATTGCGGCGGGATCGGCCAGTTGCGCCACGTCGACATTGTTGATCACGGGTATTTGCGGCGCGGCGAAACTCACGTCGGCAAGGCGCAGTTTCAAGGCGTCCGCCGCGGGCTGCATCAGGGAGCAATGGAAAGGAGCCGATACCGGCAGCATCAGGGCGCGCTTGGCGCCTTTGGCCTTGACCAGTTCCGCCGCGCGCTCGACGGCCGCCTTGTGGCCCGCGATCACGGTCTGCTTCGGTTCGTTGAAATTCACCGCCTGTACCACCTGCCCCTGCGCCGCCTCGGCACAGGCGGCGATCACGCCGGCGGCATCGAGGCCCATGACGGCGGCCATCGCACCCTCGCCGGCCGGCACTGCGGCCTGCATGGCCCGGGCGCGCAGTTCGACCAGCGGCACGGCGTCCTTCAACTGCAGCACGCCGGCTGCCACCAGCGCGGCATATTCGCCGAGGCTGTGGCCGGCGACCATCGCCGGCTGTGCTCCACCCTTTGCCAGCCAGAAGCGATACACGGCGATGTCGGCGGTCAGCATCAGGGGCTGTGTATTCACCGTCTGGCTCTGCGCTTCCGCCGGTCCGTCGGCCGCCAGTTGCCACAAGTCGCGCCCCAGCGCCGCCGACGCTTCGTCAAACGTCGCGCGGATCACCGGCGAATCGCCATAGCCCGCCATCATGCCGACGGATTGGGAACCTTGACCAGGAAAGACGAGCGCAAACTTCATTTCATTCCTTTCGCGAGTCTTCAGTGAAGGCTCATGTCCGCGACAGCGGGCGTTATGCCGGAGCTAAAAACCAGTGCAAATTTCATTTCGCTTCTCTCGTCTTCAGAACTTGAGCAGGGTCGCGCCCCAGGTGAAGCCGCCGCCGACGCCTTCCAGCAGCAGATGCTGGCCGCGCTGTATCCGACCGGAGCGCACGGCTTCGTCCAGTGCCAGAGGAATCGACGCCGCCGAGGTATTGCCGTGTTCGGCGACGGTAACAATGCATTTCTCGGCCGGTATGTGCAGCCGCTTGGCGGTTGCCTGCAGGATGCGCACATTGGCCTGATGCGGGATCAGCCAATCCACCTGCGCGGCCGTCATGCCGGACGCGGCCAGCACTTCGTTGGCGACATCGGCCAGCACCTTGACCGCGAACTTGAACACGGCCTGCCCGTCCATGCGCAGGAAGGGATCGCCGGTGGCAACGCCGCCGCAGACCTGGCCCGGCACGGAAAGAATGCCGTGGTGGCTGCCGTCGGCGTGAAAGGCGCAGGCCAGCAGGCCCGGTTCCGCGGCGGCTTCCAGCACCACCGCGCCGGCGCCGTCGCCGAACAGCACGCAGGTGCCGCGGTCCTTCCAGTCGAGGATGCGCGAAAACACCTCGGCACCGACGACGAGAGCGCACTTGTGCGAGCCGGAGCGAATGAACTTTTCGGCAATGGTCACGGCATAGACAAAACCGCTGCAGACCGCCTGCACGTCGAAGGCTGCCGCACCGTTGGTAATGCCGAGCTTGTTTTGCAGCAGTGCCGCCGCACTGGGAAACACGTAATCGGGGGTCGAGGTGGCGACGATGATCAGGTCGACATCTCCGGGCAGGCGTCCGGCCGCCTCCAGTGCGCGCCGACTAGCTTCCAGCGCCAGATCGCTGCTGGTGACTCCTGGCGCCGCGAGATGCCGGTAGCGGATGCCGGTGCGTTCGACGATCCACTCGTCCGACGATTCGAGTCCGTGCGCGGCGATCAAGGCGGCATTGCTGACCGGTTCGCCGGGCAGGTAGCTGCCGGTGCCGCTGATTCGAGTATGGATCATCCCGGTCTCCATCAATCGCAAATAGTCGGCGCCGGCATTACGGCAGCCATGCGCGCAGCGATGGCTTCCGGCAAGCGCTGCCGCGCCTCTTCGGCGGCCTTTTCCAGCGCATGACAAAATGCGAACTGATCGGCCGAACCGTGGCTCTTGACCACGATGCCCTTCAGGCCGAGCAGGCTGGCGCCGTTATAGCGGCGCGGATCGAAGCGCTGGCGAAACGACTTGAGGACCGGCATCGCCACCAGGGCGGCAAGCTTGGTCAAGACATTGCGCGAAAACTCTTCCTTGAGCGCACCGCCGATCATGTGCGCCAGGCCCTCGGCGGCCTTCAGCGTGACATTGCCGACGAAGCCGTCGCACACCACCACGTCTGCCGTGCCCTTGAAGATGTCATTGCCCTCGACATTGCCGACAAAATTCAGGTCAGATGCCCGCAGCAATTCGGCGGCGCGTTTGACCGCCTCGTTGCCCTTGATCGCTTCCTCGCCGATGTTCAGCAGACCGACCGTGGGGCGCTCCTTGTGTTCCAGGGCGGAAACCAGCAGGGAACCCATGATGCCGAACTGCAGCAGATGTTCGGGGCTGCAATCAACATTGGCGCCGAGATCCAGCACATAGGTACTGCCGCGCTGCGAAGGCAGGATGGAGCAGATCGCCGGCCGATCGATGCCGGGCAGGGTTTTCAGTACAAAGCGTGACACGGCCATCAGCGCACCGGTATTACCGGCGGACACCGCGGCGTCGGCGACGCCTTCCTTGACCAGATCGACGGCGACGCGCATCGAGGAGTCCTTCTTGCCGCGCAGCGCACTGGCCACCGCCTCATCCATCTCGACCACTTCGGCGGCATGGCGGAGCGTCAAGCGCGCACCGAACTCGTTCTCCAGGCGCTCCAGTTGGGGACGCAGCGACTCCTCGCGGCCGACCAGTATCGCGGCGCAATCGGTGTCGTGACGCAGGAATTCAATAACGGCGGGCAGCGTTACCGACGGACCGTGGTCGCCGCCCATACAATCCACCGCGAGGGTGATCGTCATCGTTCGGGTGATCTTCCGGGACTCTTTATGCAAAAACGGCCGGACGCGCAACGCGCATCCGGCCGGTTTCAACAGGCTGGATTACTCGCCCTTGGCCTTGACAACCTTCTTGCCGCGATACACGCCGGACGGCGAGATATGGTGGCGCAGATGAACCTCGCCCGTGGTCGGCTCGACGGCCAGCGGCGGGTTGGTCAGAAAGTCATGCGCACGATGCATGCCGCGCTTGGACGGGGACTTCTTGTTCTGTTGTACGGCCATTTTGCAACTCCTTGCTTAGTTTCTTTGCTTCTTCAAAGCGGCCAGCGCCGCGAACGGCGATGGACCATTTTCTGCTGCACTGCCCGAAGGCGGTTCGCACTGCTCATGTCGAGGCGCGATGGGCAGCGCCAGCAACACTTCTTCCTCAACAAGCGACAGTACCGCCAGCGCCTTTCCGGCATCTATGGCATCCGCACTGTCATCGGCCAGATCGTCGTCCGGCCACTCCTCCCCCGGCGCCATCAGCTGCAATCGGCTGCTGATAGCCAGCGGGAACTCCACGCCACCCAGACATCGCTGGCAACACAGCACCGGCTCGCCCGCGATATCCACCTTCAACCACGATTTACCCTTGTCGTCCCGCGATCCTTCGAGGCGAACCGACAAAAAACCTTTCGTTGCGACCAGAACGTCTGCCAGGCGAGGCAATTCATCCAACCCGACACTGCGTTCCAGCACGCCGCCGCTGCGCGCAAACTCTAGACAGTCTATGACTGTTCCGGCAATCGACTCAGACACGGACAGGCGCACGCGCGACAAAAGCGGCGGATGATATCATGCCCGACCCTTCTTTTTCAAGCCTGAAACATGCCGCGCCTGCTCGTTCTTGCCTCCACCTCGCCCTACCGCCGCGAACTCCTGGCGCGCCTGCAGATCCCTTTCGAGACCGCTGCGCCGCAGATCGACGAGTCCGCCCTGCCCGGAGAAATTCCCTCCGCCACCGCCCGACGACTCGCCGAAGCCAAGGCCCGCGCCGTCATGCAGCGCTACCCGGATGCCCTGATCATCGGCTCCGACCAGGTGGCCGCCTGCGGCAGCGAGCGCTTCGGCAAGCCGGAGAGGCGCGAGAATGCCATCGCCCAGTTGCGCCTGATGCGTGGAAAAGAAGTGGTCTTCCATACCGGTTTGTGCCTGCTCGACAGTGCCGCCAACCGGGTGCAACTGCGATGCGTTGATACGCATGTCGGCTTTCGCGACCTCAGCGATGCTGAAATCGAATCCTACCTCGACAAGGAAGACGCGCTCAACTGCGCCGGCAGTGCCAAGTCGGAAGGCCTGGGGATTTCCCTGCTCTCCTACCTGCGCGGCGACGACCCCAACGCACTTGTCGGGCTGCCGCTGATCGCCCTGTGCGACATGCTGCGCGCCGAAGGCGTGGCCCTGCCCTGACGCTCATGGCACCGAGCGCCACCCGCAGAAGATGAAACACGCGAAAACGAAGTTTCAGTGGAGGCTAACGCTGGCATCATCGGCGTTAAGCGAAGCGGCCGTAGCTAAAAGCCAATTGAAGGCCCACCCCCCCATCCGCTGCGCGGCCCACGGCTGGCTTTGCACAGCCAGCCGGCTGCGGCGGCGCGACGCATGCGTCGCGAATTCCCGCCTCGCCCCTCACGGGGGGCTACTAGTCAGCTCGCTGCGCTCGACTATCACCAGCTGCTCCGAACGAGTTGTTTCAAGGTAACGCCTGATGCCCGGCACACTCTGGCTGTTGCCCGTTGCCCTCGGCGACACTCCCTGGGAAAACTATTTGCCGGCAGTTGCGCGCGAGGCCGCCTGCCGGCTGACGCATTTCGTCGTCGAGAATGCCAAAATGGCGCGCGCCGAGCTCAAGCGCATCGGCCACCCCCTCCCCCTGCGCGACATGGCAATCGAGCAGTTGCCGGCCACGCCCACGCCTGCCGACATCGAACGCCTGGTGGCACCTTTGCTGGCCGGTCTCGATCTCGGCCTGATGTCCGAAGCCGGCTGCCCGGCGGTGGCAGATCCCGGTGCCCTGCTGGTGCGCCGCGCCCACGAACTGGGCATCGCCGTGAAGCCCATGGTGGGACCGTCTTCCCTGCTGCTGGCGCTGATGGCCTCCGGACTTGACGGCCAGCGCTTCGCCTTCCATGGCTACCTGCCGGCGCGCGAACCGGAGCGCAGCCGGCGCATCGTCGAACTCGAAGGCGAATCGGCACGCAACAAACAGACCCAGATTTTCATCGAAACCCCCTACCGCAATAGCGTGCTGTTCACCGCCCTGCTGTCCGCCTGCCGGCCACGAACGCGCCTGTGCGTCGCGACCGACCTGAGCCTGGGCAGCGAAGGTATCCTCACCCGGCGCGTGGCGGACTGGAAATCCGCCCCGCCGCCTGATCTCGACAAGCGCCCCACGGTTTTTCTGCTGTTGGCCGACTGAGATGACGCCCGAAGTCGAACTCCTGCAACTGTTCGAATGGGATTCATCCGCGCAAAACCTCAAGCTTCGCGAGGAACTGGCAGCCGGCTTGTTGCGGCCGCAGGCCTGCATTGCGCCCAAGTTCTTCTACGATCCGCTCGGCTCTCGCCTGTTTGAAGCGATTACCGAATTGCCCGAGTACTATCCGACCCGCACCGAGGCGGCGATCTTCCGCGAGTACATGCCGGCCATCGGACAGGCGCTGGGCAGCGACTTCACCCTGATCGACCTGGGCTGCGGCAGTTGCGGCAAGGCCGGCAGACTGTTCCATGCCGGAATCCTTCCCGCCCGCTATCTGGCCATCGACATCTCGGTCGATTTCCTGCGCGAATCGCTGCAGCACCTGAAACGCGAATTGCCGGCGATCGAAATGACCGGCATCGGACTCGACTTCACCGATGATCTGCAATTGCCGGACGACCTGCCGCCGGGGCGGCGCATGTTTTTCTATCCGGGCTCCAGCATCGGCAACTTCAGCCCGCCCGAAGCCAGCGACTTCCTCAAGCGGCTGGCCGGTCAGATGGACGCCACCGGCGGCCTGCTGATCGGGGTCGACCTGATCAAGGACAAGGCGGTACTCGATGCGGCCTACGACGACGCCCTCGGCGTCACTGCCGCCTTCAACCGCAACCTGCTGCGGCATGTCAACGTCCGGCTAGATGCCGACTTCGATATCGGCGACTGGCGGCATGTGGCCTTCTTCAACGAAGCGGAGAGTCGCATCGAAATGCATCTCGAAGCGCGGCGCGCGCTTGAGACCAGCTGGCCGGATGGCGCCGGCCACCGTGTCCGGCATTTCGCTGCCGGCGAACGCATCCATACCGAGAATTCGTACAAGTATTCGCCGGCGGGATTCAAGACGCTGCTGACGGAAGCCGGCTTCGACGCCATTCAGATGTGGGCCGACCCCCGCGCCTGGTTCGCACTGTTCTTCGCCCGTCAGGCCGTCACGCGCACCTGAGAAGGGCCGGTCTCGAGACGGCCGACCACCGTCGCAGAAGCGAATCCCTCGGCGCGGAATACCTCCAGCACCTGATCGACGGCTGACGGCTCGCAAGCCACCAGCAGGCCGCCGCTGGTCTGCGGATCGGTCAGCAGGGCGCGCTGCATGGTGGAGATAGCGGGGTCCAGTGCCACATCGTCGCCATAGCCCATCCAGTTGCGCGCCGAGGCGCCGGTAATGTATCCAGCGGTCGCCAGGCGCTCGACGTCGGCCAGCAGCGGTATTGTTGCCATGTCGAGAACGGCCGAAAGTTTCGCCCCGCGGCAGACCTCGAGCAGATGACCGAGCAGGCCGAAGCCGGTGATGTCGGTCAGGGCGTGCACACCATCAAATCGGGCAAGATGCCGGCCCGGTGTGTTCAGTTTTGTCGTGCTGGCGATCATCGCCGCATAGCCTGCGGCATCGAGCGCGCCCTTCTTCAGCGCCGCCGACATGACGCCGACACCGAGCGGCTTGCCCAGGATCAGCACGTCGCCGGCGCGGGCGCCGGCATTGGTCTTGACCTTGTCCGGATGCACCAGGCCCATCACCACCAAGCCGTAGATCGGCTCCACGGAATCGATGGTGTGGCCGCCGGCGATAGGAATCCCGGCGGCGGCGCAGACGCTTTCGCCGCCTTCGAGGATCTTGCCGATCACTTCCAGCGGCAGTTTGTCGATCGGCATGCCGACCAGGGCCAGCGCCATGATCGGCGTGCCGCCCATGGCATACACGTCGCTGATCGCATTGGTCGCGGCGATGCGGCCGAAGTCGTAGGGATCGTCGACGATGGGCATGAAGAAATCCGTCGTGGCGATCAGCGCCTGCTCATCGTTGAGCCGGTACACCGCCGCGTCGTCGGCAGTTTCGATGCCGACCAGCAATTCCTTGGGCACCGGGAAGTTGCGCACGCCCCGCAGGATTTCGGTAAGCAGGCCGGGCGCCACCTTGCAGCCGCAGCCGCCGCCATGGCTGAACGAAGTCAGGCGGACCGGCGCGGCGGGAATCTTCGGGGAGTTCATTGTCTTTATAACCCTGTCATTTAGTTACGGCCACTGCGCTTAACGTCGATAAGGCCGACGTTAGCCTCCACTGAAACTTCGTTTTCAAGAAGCCTGCAAACGTCAGCGCATTCCCGCGCCGGGGAGAACAAGGATACCCGCTCGGCGCAGCGTCGGCACAGACTCGCGTAATAGGCGGGGTCGCTCACGATACGGGAAATATGCGCGGCGAGACCTGCCGCATCGCCCGCCGCAAACCAACCGGGGTAATCCGCGCCGAGCATGCCGCGGTTACCGGCAATGTCGCTGCCCAGGACGGGGACGCCGCTGGTCACGGCCTCGATCAGCACGTTCGCGCCGCCTTCCATGAGCGAGGGCAGCAGCAGCAGGTGACAGCGCTTGAGGCGTTGGCGGGTTGCGGCCTGCGACAGGGCGCCGAGCCAGTGGTAGCGGCTGTCGCCGGCGCCCAGGGCCGCCACTTCGGCGGTCAATGCCGGATCAAGCGCGCCGCCGACATGGAACAGCCTCACCGGCAGGTCGGCCGGCAGCCGCCGCAGGGCACGCAGCGCCGTCAGCGGATCCTTCTCGGGACGCATGTGGCCGACCAGCGCCAGGTCGAAATGGAGCCGGCTGCG
>CAIZKA010000567.1 GCA_903933395.1 uncultured beta proteobacterium
CCGGTGATGCTGATCTCGATTCCGATGATTGCGCCCAGCATCTTGTCGATGTAGTCGGTCGGTGCATCGGCAACCTGCCAGGGCTCCGCAAAGGCAGATTCGTGTTGGGCGACCAGAGCCTCCAGTTGCTGCCGCAACCAGACCGGATCGTCGATGACCCGCAACCGGCCACGGGCGTGGACCACCGCATAGTTCCAGGTCGGAACGGCCTTGCCATGCTCACGCTTGGTCGGGTACCACGACGGCGTGACATAGGTCTGCGGGCCGTGAAAGATCACCAGCACCTCGGCGTCGGACGACTGTTGCCATAGCGGGTTGGCTCGAGCGATGTGCCCTTGCAACACGCCTTCGGCAGTCAGATGCAAGGGCAAATGATCGGCTGTCAAACCCTCGCCGCCATTGGTAACCAGCGTCGCGAAAGGATGCTCGCGCATCAGCGCATGCAGCACCTCGCTGCGGGTTTCTTCAAAATGGGTGGGCAGGTACATCCGGACGACTCAGATCAGCGCGCCGCTTTTCTCGCCGCGCTCGTACACGATGTGGGCGCGACCTACCAGCAGAGTGTCTAGCGTGCCGATCTGCACCGCGTCCTTGTTGGTGTAGGGCAGTTTGTGCAGGATGTAGCGCAAGGCGTTCAATCGCGCGCGCTTCTTGCAATCGGACTTGATTACCGTCCATGGTGCATCCGCCGTGTCGGTATGGAAGAACATCGCCTCCTTGGCCTTGGTGTAGTCGTCCCACTTGTCGAGCGACGCCAGGTCGATCGGAGACAGCTTCCATTGCTTGAGTGGATGCGTTTCGCGTTCCTTGAACCGGCGACGCTGCTCGGGGCGGGATACGGAAAACCAGAACTTGATCAGATGCACGCCGCTACGCACCAGAGTGCGCTCGAATTCGGGCGTCTGGCGCATGAATTCTTCATATTCGGTATCGGTGCAGAAACCCATTACGCGCTCGACGCCGGCGCGGTTGTACCAGGAGCGGTCGAACAGCGCGACCTCTCCGGCGGTCGGCAGGTGCTGCACGTAGCGTTGAAAGTACCATTGGCCGCGCTCGGTTTCCGATGGTTTTTCCAGGGCCACGACGTGCGCGCCGCGCGGGTTCAGGTGTTCCATGAAGCGCTTGATGGTGCCGCCCTTGCCCGCGGCGTCGCGGCCCTCGAAGAGGATCACCACCTTCTGCCCGGTTTCCTTGACCCAGGCCTGCAGCTTGAGCAGCTCGACCTGCAGGTGGTATTTCTGCTTCTCGTAATTCTTGCGCGTCATCAGCCGGCGATAGGGATAGCCGCCGTCGCGCCAGCCCGGTGCCAGTTCCTCGTCCGGGTGTTCGTCGACGCTGACTTCGCTTTGCAGCAGCGCGTTCTTCAGCGCCTCGACATCGTCGGGCGAGGCGCCTTCGACCACGGCGGTGAGCGCCTGCGCCAGCTTGGCACCTTCGCCGGGCTTGGCATGGGCGACGATGTCGTGGATGGCCTCGATCTTCGAATCGCGCGCCGCGGCCGAGCGGTCCTTGACGACGAAGCTCTTGATGCCGCCGGCGGTGCGCGAAGGCGCCACGTCGCCGGATGCCGGGCGCCGTGCCGGGCGCGCGGCTGCAGGCTTCGCGGCGACGCGTTTGGCGGCGCCAGGCTTGGCCGCCGTGTCGTTCTTCTGCGCGGCCAACGCCGGCTTGGGGGTCGTGGTCTTTGACGCCATTCCGTTCTCCTGATCCTGTTAGGGAAGCGCTTATAAGCCGTCACACCGGCGAAGGCCGGTGTCCAGTTCCATGATTCTTCTGGATTCCGGCGTTCGCCGGAATGACGATTTGGTACTTAGTCAGCGTTTCCTTAGTTATCCCGTTTCCAGCAATTCGTGAATCTCCAGCCAGCGCGATTCCGCCGCTTCGATATTTTGCGTCAAAAGGCCCTGCCGCAGGGTGAGGTCGTCGAGCAGGCGGCTGTCGGCGGCGGCATACAGCGTTGGAGCGGCCAGGCGGGTTTCCAGCAGTTTGAGCTCGGCCTGCCAGGCGGCGAGCTGCTGTTCGAGTTTTTCGCTTTCCTTCTGCAGCGGCC
>CAIZKA010000568.1 GCA_903933395.1 uncultured beta proteobacterium
CATGGCACGCCGCGCAAGACCGACATTCCGGCGCTGACGCGCGAGGCGCGCGAAGTGCTGCGCAGCCATTTTCTTTCGGCCGGGATGGGCCTCTCCGGCGGCAATTTCCTCGTCGCCGAAACCGGCTCGGTGGCGCTGGTGACCAACGAAGGCAACGGCCGCATGGTGACGACCATGCCGAAGGTGCATGTGGTCATCACCGGCATCGAGAAGGTGATCCCGACCCTGGAGGACTTGTCGACGCTGATGCGCCTCCTGCCGCGCTCGGCCACCGGGCAATCGATCTCGAACTACTTTTCCATTCTCACTGGCGTCAAGAAGCCCGAGGAGCACGACGGCCCCGAGCATCTTTATTTCGTGCTGGTCGACAGCGGCCGCTCGGACGTGGTGGGTGGCGACTTCCACGCCATGCTGCGCTGCATCCGCTGCGGCGCCTGCATGAACCATTGCCCGGTGTATCAGACCATCGGCGGCCACGCCTACGGCTGGGTCTATCCGGGGCCGATGGGCTCGGTGCTTACGCCCCTGTATGCGGGCCTCGAAAACTCGATCGACCTGCCGCATGCGGCCACGCTGTGCAACCAGTGCGGCGTCGTCTGCCCGGTCAAGATTCCGCTGCCGGATCTCCTGCGCAAGCTGCGCGAGAAACAGACCGAGCGCGGCCTGCGCCCGCTCACCGAACGGATCGGCCTGCGCCTGTGGGCCTGGGTCGCGCTGCGGCCGACGCTGTATGCGCTGGGCGCGAGCTTCGGTGCGCGCTACCTGAAATGGCTGGCGGGCAAATCCGACCGGATTCAAATCCTGGGGACCGCACCCGAATGGACCCTGGGCCGCGACTTCCCGGCACCGCAAGGCAAGACATTCCGCGAACTGTATGCCGCGCGCCGCAAGTCGGCCGCCACCTGACCCGAACAGAGGAAAAAAGATGAGTTCCCGTGAAGAAATCCTCGGCCGCGTGCGTGCCGGCCTGCAGCGCAACGCGACCAATGCCGGGGCCGGCCGCGAAGTGATGGCCGCCGCCCTGTCCTCCAGCAGCCAGGGCCCGAAGCCGGTTTTCGACGCTGCGCCGCAAGCCCTGCTGGAGCGCTTCCGCGTCAAGTCCGAACTGCAGTCGAGCACGGTCGATCGCGTCGCAGCGGACGGCGACGTGCCGGCCGCCATCGCGCGCTACCTGACGGACATGAAGTTGCCGAAAACGGCCGTCGTCCAGCCGGTACTGGCGTCGCTCGACTGGGTAGGGGCCGGGCTCACGGTCGAAGCGCGCGGCGCGCGCGATGCGGATCTGGTCGGTATCACCGGCTGCTTCTGCGCCGTGGCCGAAACCGGCACGCTGATGATGTGCTCGTCGGCGGACACGCCGGCGGCGGTCAGCCTGCTGCCGGAAACCCACATCGCGGTGGTGCGCGCCTCGCGCATCGTCGCCTACATGGAAGACGCCTGGGATCTGGCGCGCAAGGAACTCGGCAAGCTGCCGCGCGCCGTCAATTTCATTTCCGGCCCGTCGCGCACCGGCGACATCGAACAGACCATCGTGCTGGGTGCGCATGGCCCCTACCGGGTCCATCTGGTAATCGTCGACGCATGACATGCGCAGGCTGCTGTTCCTTTTTGCGCTCTTTCTCGCCGTAGCCCCGGCGCCGTCCGCAGGGGATACCGTCTCCGGCTTAGCCGGAGACATAACTCTTGCCCAGATCGGCGACGAAGTGCTGCCGCCGGTCTTCGTCGAAACCCTGCTCGAATTGCCCGATGATGCGGCCCAGGCGGCGAAATCGGGCAAGCGATTACTGCTGTATTTCGGCCAGGTCGGCTGTCCCTACTGCAAGGAACTGATGCAGACCAGTTTCACGCAGAAGGCCGTCGTAGACAAGGTCGCGAAGCATTTCCTGCCCATCGCCTTCAACCTGTTCGGCGACCGCGAGGTGACCTGGTTCGACGGCAAGGTGCGCAGCGAAAAGGAATTTGCCCGGTTCCTCAAGGTGCAGTTCACCCCGACGCTGCTGCTGCTCGACGAGAAGGGCAACATCATCGCGCGCATCAACGGCTATTACCCGCCGCATCGCTTCTCCGCCGCGCTGGACTATTCGGTGAAGCGGCTGGAAAACAAACTACCGTTTGCC
>CAIZKA010000569.1 GCA_903933395.1 uncultured beta proteobacterium
CGCCGCACGCCATGCCAAGGCGTTACCGTGGGCGGTGCGCAGCATGCTGCGAACCTTTGGCGCCATGAATCGAAACGGCGGTGCGCTGACCAGCTATCTGCTGTTCGAGCGGCCCTACACCAAGGCCTTGATCGATCTGGGTTACGCGGATACGCTGGAGCGCCGGGATGAAGTGCGCCGTTTTCTTGATTTGACTTAATGTTTTTAGTGAGACCTGATGCCCAACCCCTTTATTTCTAACGATAAGTGCCGATACAGCTTATTGCGGAGGGGATATCCTCTGTTAGAATGTTTGCATCGCAGGAGGGGCATCTCCATGAAAAGAATACTAATGATGTTGTTGGCGGCCGCGATAGTCGGCGTTGGCGTGACGCCGACCGACGTCGAGGCGGCCACCAAGAAGAAGGCCGTTGCCGCAAAAAAGAAGGCTCCGCGCGCAGCAAAGCCGCATCGGGTGAAGCACGTAGTGCGCGCCAGATCCGCCCACCGCATTGCATCCCTTGATGACGCACAGCATCTGGCGCTGCAATCGTCCGCCGCTTTGGTGCTGGATCAGACGACCGGCGCGGTCCTGTTTGAAAAGAACCCCAACGCTGTCTTGCCGATCGCCTCGATTACCAAGTTGATGACCGCGATGGTCGTGCTCGACGCCAAACCCGATCTCACGGAGACACTGGCGATCAACGAGGACGATGTCGATCTTCTCAAGGGCACGCGCTCACGCCTCAAGGTCGGCACACATCTGGCGCGCGAGGAAATGTTGCGCCTGGCTCTGATGTCGTCGGAAAACCGTGCCGCTGCGGCCTTGTCGCGCAACTATCCCGGCGGCCGCGAAGCCTTCATCGCCGCCATGAATCAAAAGGCGCAGGCGCTGGGTCTGGCCGATACGCGCTTTCAGGACCCCACTGGATTGACCGCGGCCAATGTATCGAGCCCGCGCGATCTGGCCAAAATGGTCGATGCCGCGCATCAGTACCCGCTGATCCGTGAGTTTTCGACGACGTCCGAAGGTGAGTTCAGCATTGCCGGCCGGACGCAGCAGTTCCGCAATACCAATACCCTGGTCAAGAATCCGACATGGGAAATCGGCCTATCGAAGACCGGCTACATCAACGAGGCCGGGAAGTGTCTCGTGATGCAGGCCTGGCTCAACAACAAGCCGACCATCATCGTGCTGCTCGACTCCTGGGGCAAGATGACCCGCATCGGCGACGCCAACCGCATCAAGCGCTGGGTCGAGAGCGCGTCGCTGGCGCAACGCCAGGTCGCCGGTTGATCCTTTCGCGGGACCCCTAGCCGCTGTTGCGCAGACCGGCGGCGACGCCGTTGATGGTCAGGTGAATTCCGCGCTTTACCGTTTCATCCGCGGCGCCGGCGCGATGCCGACGCAACAACTCCACCTGCAAGTGATTGAGCGGATCGAGATACGGAAAACGATTGCGGATCGAGCGCTTCAGCAAGGGGTTGTCGGCCAGCAGGCCGGTCTGGCCTGTAATCTCCAGCAGTGCGGCGATCGCGGCCTGCCACTCTTCTTTTAGTTTGGGAAAGATTGCATCGCGCAGGGCCTCATCCTTCACCAGTTGGGCGTAGCGTTCGGCGATCGCGATATCGCTCTTCGCCAGGACCATGTCCATGTTCGACAGCAGGGTGCGGAAGAAGCCCCATTCGCGATTCATTTCCGCCAGCAAGGCCATGCCGGCTTCGCCCCGTTCCGCCTTCCAGGCCGCCACCGCGGCGCCGAAGCCGAACCATCCCGGCAGCATCAGACGACACTGTGCCCAGGAGAACACCCAGGGAATCGCCCGCAGATCCTCGATCGCCGTGGTCTTCTTGCGCGAGGCGGGGCGGCTGCCGATGTTGAGCGCGGCGATCTCGGAGATCACGGTGGATTCCCAGAAATAGCG
>CAIZKA010000570.1 GCA_903933395.1 uncultured beta proteobacterium
CGGATGGATCAGCAGGTCGGCACCGAGCAGGAAGCGCTGGATGTCGTCGCGCCCCTTGAGGATGCTTACCCGCTCGGCGAGGCCGAGTTGCCTGATCTGCCGCAGGAAGGGACGCGGCTCGTCCTGGCCGATGGCGATCAGGCGCGTGCGTTCCCTCAGTGCGGCTGGCAGGGTGGCCAGGGCCTTCAGGCTGCGGTCGAGCCCCTTGGTCTTGAAGCCGGATCCGATCTGCACCAGCAGCAGATCGTCGGCGCCCAATCCGAATTCGCTGCGGAACTCGCGCCGGATTTCCGCCGCATTCGCCGGCGCGCGCCGGTCGGGGGCGAGGACGGGTGGCAGCAGGTGGAAGCGTTGCGCCGGGGTGGCGTAGTGCTTTTCGAAAAGAGGCTGCTGCAAGGCGGAGATCAGCAGGATCTCGGCGCGGCTGTCCGGCCCGAATACGGCGCGCTCGAAGGCCGAGAAATGCCGGTAGCGGCCGGTGAGGCGATAGAAGGAACCGCGCAGGGTGCGCGCCTTGTCCTCGTAGCAGGGATCGGCGGAGTAATACACATCGAGGCCCGGCATCTTGTTGAAGCCGACCACGCGGTCGGCAGGTCGCGCGGCCAGGTCGAGCCGCATCCACTCGGCGAACTTTTCATAGCGCCGGTGGTTGCTCAGCGCCGTGACCGGGACGCGAACCACCTCGAAGCCGGCGGGCACGTCGCCCTGCCACTCCAGCACATAGGCGCGGATGGCATGTCCGCGCGCCTGGCAGGCCAGCGCGATGCGCAGGAAGTCGCGCTGCAGGCCGCCAAAGGGGAAGTATTTGAAAAGGGCGAACGCGAGCTGCATACGGCGGCCGCTCAATTCGTTTCGCCGGGCTTCGCTGCGGGAAACGGCAGCGTTGAATGGCCCCGGTTCTTCTTCAGCGAGCGCATCTCGACATGGCGCCACAGCCATTTGGCATAGGGCGTCAGGTGCGCGATGCCGAGATAGGTCTTGAAGAACCACATCCGGTCGGTGCGGCTCCAGTTCAGCGACTGGCCGGTCAGGGAGTACAGGTCGCGCCGGGCGCAGATGGTTCTGGATGGCCGCCAGCGTGATTTTTCGAGGTCGATGACGCGTGCCTCGACGCTGCCGTCCGGATTCATGCGGGTGAAGACATGCTTGGGGAAAAAGCAGTTGTGCTGGATGCCGCGGTCATGCATCTGCCGCAGCAGCCCGGCGACGGCGCGCAGGAAGCGCAGCCGTACCGGCCGCGCCGGCGCGCCGTTTTTCAGCCAGTCGCGGACGCGGTCTTCCATCGAGACGAAGCCGGTCAGCTCCTCGGTCACAAGAATGGCGCGCCGGTCCTTGCCGCTCCGGCGCACGGCGAAATACACCGGCTCCAGGGTCGGGATGCCGCAGTCCTGATAATGCATGATCTTGCGGAATTCGCGCTGGAAGGTCGGCACGCCATGCACCGGATGCCGCCACGAAAAGGTGCCGTGATTTTCCTGGCGCTTGAGGAACACGGCGCGCTTGCCGCCTTCCGGCAGATTCAGTTCGCAGCGGGCGACGCCGCTCCAGCCGCCGCGGCGCCGGTTGGGTTCCTCGAACCATGCCGCTTCGAGTTGCCACAGCGCATCGAAATCCAGCAGGCCGTTGTGGGCCAGGATGGAGCGCCAGTGCCCGGCGACAAA
>CAIZKA010000571.1 GCA_903933395.1 uncultured beta proteobacterium
GACATGGACGAGGAAAAGATCTCCGGACGGGTGGTCGACCTCGGAGCGCGGTTGGGAGGCGGCGCCGACAGCGACCGCGCCAGCGTCAGCCTGCGCACGCTTTCCGCAAAAACCGAACGCGAAGGCGCGCTGGACTTGATGCGCACCGTGTTGTCGGCGCCGACTTTTCCGCAAACGGTTCTGGCGCGCGAGAAGGGCCGCACCATCGCCAGCATCCGTGAAGCCGAAACGCGCCCCGACGCGATTGCCGGCAAGCGTTTCGCCGCGGCCATCTACCCCGGCCATCCTTATGGTGTCAGTCCGACCGTGGAGAGCGTGAGCGCCATCACGCGCGAGGATCTCGTCGCCTTCCACAGCCGGCACTATGGCGCGAAAGGTGCCGTGGTCTCGATCATCGGTGATGTCTCCCGCGCCGAAGCCGAGGCGATCGCCCTGCGATTGACCGAAGCGCTGCCGCCCGGCGGCGCCGAGCTGGTGCCGCCGCCGGTCAGGATGCCGCAGCGCGAGACGATCAAGCTGCCCCATCCGGCCGCGCAAAGCCATGTGCATGTCGGCCTGCCGGCGATCAGCCGCAGCGACCCCGACTATTTCCCTCTTCTGGTGGGCAACTACAGCCTCGGCGGCGGCGGCTTCGTTTCGCGCCTGATGAAGGAAGTCCGCGAAAAACGCGGCTATGCCTACAGCGTCCATTCCTACTTCGCCCCGCGCAAGCTCGAAGGTCCGTTCGAGATCGGCCTGCAGACCAAACGCGATCAGGTCGACGCTGCGCTCAAGGTGGTCGACCAGGTGCTGACCGAATACATCGCCAAGGGCCCGACGCCGCAGGAACTGGCGGCAGCGAAGAAGAACATGGTCGACGGCCTGGCGCTGCGCATGGACAGCAACGCCAAACTGCTCGGCTATCTTTCCGCGATCGGCTTTTACGGCTTGCCGCTGACCTACCTCGACGATTTTCCGGGGAAGGTCAAAGCCGTTACTGCCGAACAGGTCAAGGCCGCCTTCGCCCGCCACGTGAAGGCGGAAAACCTGGTTACGGTGGTCGTTGCCGCCGATTGAGCCGCTGAGCCTTGAGCAGGATCCGCATCACCGGCGGTGAATGGCGCAGCCGCCTGGTCCAGGTGGCAGATGCGCCGGGGCTGCGGCCGACTCCGGACCGGGTGCGCGAAACACTCTTCAACTGGCTGGGACAGGAACTCGACGGGCTCGCCTGTCTCGACCTCTTCGCCG
Organism: uncultured beta proteobacterium; assembly: GCA_903933395.1. Taxonomy (GTDB): domain Bacteria; phylum Pseudomonadota; class Gammaproteobacteria; order Burkholderiales; family Rhodocyclaceae; genus Sulfuritalea. The sequence continues at coordinate 1,228 of CAIZKA010000571.1, forward strand.
GCAGCGGCATCCTGGGCTTCGAAGCGGCTTCGCGCGGCGCGGATTACGTCGCCCTGGTCGAGCATTCGCGCCCGGTATTCGCGGCGTTGAAAAAACATGCTGAGGGCTTTGCCTGTCCCCGACTGGAACTGTTTTGCTGCGATGCGCTAAAATTCGCCCCCCCATCCGGTCGGCGCTTCGATGTGCTGTTTCTTGATCCACCTTATGGGCAAGGCTGGCTGGGCCGCGTAGAGTCCCGGCTGGAGCAGTTGGCCGCACCGCGGGCGAGGTTGTACGCGGAGGCCGAGACGCCGCTGGAAAAGTTGGGTCGCTGGACGGTGACGAAGCGGGGACGGGCAGGCCAGGTTTTCTTTCATCTGCTGGAGCAGGCATGAGCAAGAGCGTTGCGGTTTACCCGGGGACCTTCGATCCCCTGACCAGCGGTCACGAGGATCTCGTGAAACGCGCATCGAGCCTGTTCGAGCGCGTCATCATCGGCGTGGCCGAGAGCCGCACCAAGCGCCCCATGTTTTCCCTGGCTGAGCGCGTGGAGATCGCCCGCGAGGTGCTGACGGGCTATCCCAACATCGAGATCCATGGTTTCGACTGCCTGCTGATGGATTTCATGCGCCAGCATGGCGCCAGCGTGATCATGCGCGGCTTGCGCGCCGTGTCCGACTTCGAATACGAATTCCAGATGGCGGGAATGAACCGGAATCTCTATCCCGATGTCGAAACCGTATTCCTCACTCCGTCCGACCAGTACATGTTCGTCTCGGCGACGATGGTGCGTGAAATCGCTTCGCTCGGCGGCGATGTTTCGAAGTTTGTTCCGGCGCAAGTGCAACGGCGTTTGGCTACCCGGTTTCGCCAAGGCAACTGAAGTCCAAAGGAAAATTATGTCCCTGATGATCACCGATGAATGCATCAACTGCGACGTTTGCGAGCCGGAGTGCCCGAACAATGCGATTTCGCAGGGCGACGAGATCTACATCATCGATCCCGCCAAATGCACCGAATGCGTCGGCCACTTCGATACGCCGCAGTGCCGCGAAGTCTGCCCGGTGGATTGCATTCCGGACGACCCGAACCATGCGGAATCGAAGGATCAGCTGATGGCGAAGTTCCTGGCATTGACGGCAAAGTAACCGCCTAGCGCTGGCACGCGCCGCAGAAGAATGTCGCGCGCTGGCCCTGGCGCAGTTCCCTGACCGGGCGGCCACACACATGGCAGGGTTCGCCGCTGCGCCCATAAACAAAGTATTGCTGCTGGAAATAGCCCGAACTGCCGTCCGAATGGATGAAGTCGCGCAGGCTGCTGCCGCCCGCGTCGATCGCCGCCGCCAGCGTGGCCTTGATCACCGGAACCAGGCGTTCCAGGCGTTTTAGCGAAATCTTTCCGGCGGGGGTGCGCGGGTCGATGCCGGCGCGGAACAGGCTCTCGGAGGCGTAGATGTTGCCTATGCCGACGACGCGATGGCTGTCCATCAGGGTCGGTTTGATTGCCGCTCCGAGCCCGGCCAATTCCTGCTTGAGCCATGCGGCGCTGAAGTCATCCGTCAGCGGTTCGACTCCGAGCGTGGCCAGCAGCGGATGCTGCAGCGGGTCGCCGTTGAGCCAGAGAACCGCGCCGAAGCGGCGCGGGTCGCGCAGGCGCAAGGCCACTTTATTGCGCTTTATGACAAATACAAGGTCGAAATGATCGTGTTTTTCAGCCGGCAGGGCGGCCGGCACCAGCCGCAAGCTGCCGGACATGCCGAGGTGGATCAGCAGGTGCCCGTGACCGAAGTCCAGCAGCAGGTATTTGCCGCGGCGGCTGACTGCCGCCAGGCGTTGCCCGCCGAGTGTCTGCTCCAGGTTCTTCGGCAGGGGATAGCGCAGCGCCGGCGTCCGGGCAAGCGCGGCGAAGACCCTGTTGCCGGTCAGGGTTGGCGCAATTCCGCGGCGCGTGACTTCGACCTCGGGCAGTTCAGGCATGCGCGGACCCGCACGAAACAGCTGATGAAACTGCTAACATCGCCGAATTGTATTTGGTTTCGCTCAGGTGCCGCGCCAATGAACCTTCGTTCCTCAGTCCTTGCGCTCTTGCTCACTCTGGCGGGCGCATGCGCTTGGGCGCAGGCGCCTGCTCCGGTTGGCGAACCTGCCGACGAACCGGTTGTCGAATCTGCCGCCGTGCCGCCCGTGAAGGAAGACGCTAGGCTGCCCAAACTGGACCTGACCGGACAGATTCTCTACCAGTTCCTGCTTGGCGAATTTGCCGGTCAGCGCGGCCAGTTCGAGCTTTCCGCCCGCGCGTTTCTCGATCTGGCAATCACCACGCGCGATATGCGCATTGCGCGCCGGGCAACAGAGGTTGCCTTTCATGCACGACAGTACGATGTCGCGCTGGAGGCAGTCCGGCTCTGGCTGAGCCTGGAGCCTGAATCCCAGCCGGCAAAGCAGATGCAATCGACGCTGCTCCTCGCCAGCGGCCGCATCGATGAATTGGCGGTCAACCTGGCCCGCGACCTGGCGCTGGAAGCTCCAAAAGTCGGCGAAGCGCTGATGCGAATCGCGCGTGCCTTCGCCCGCTATCCGGACAAACAGGCGGTACATCGCCTGTTCAACCAACTGACCCAGCCTTACCTCGGACTTGCCGAGGCCCGCTTTGTGCGGGCCCAGACGGAACTTGCCATAGGAGGTGCCGCCCGCGCCAAGAGCGAGATAGACCAGGCGCTTGTCTTGCGGCCGGACTGGGATGCGGCGGCCTTGTTCAAGGCGGAGCTGCTGCCCAAGGGGCCGGCGCAACTCGATTTTCTGAAGGCATGGCTGGGCGCCAATCCGGCGGCCCATGAAGTGCGCCTGGCTTATGCCCGGGGACTGGTGAGTGAAAAGCGCTATGAGGAAGCGCGCGTCGAGTTTCGGCGCCTGCTGGCGGCCAACCCGGAAAGCCCCGACATGCTCTACGCCGTCGGGATACTCTCGCTGCAAGTCAACGATGCCACGGAAGCCGAGCAGCAACTCAAGCACTTTGTCGCACTCGGCCGCGGCGACGTGAATCCTGCGCGTTTCTACCTCGGCCAGATTGCCGAGCAGGCCGGGCGCCTGGATGAGGCCCTGGGCTGGTATGACCAGGTTGCCGCCGGCGAACACGCGGCGCAGGCGATGGTGCGTGCCGCCATGGTCCTGGTCCGGCAGAACAAGTTTGACGAGGCACGCCAGCGGTTTGCGATGGCGCGCTCCGGCGCTCCGGACGACATGCGTCTGGTGGTGGCCGAGGCCCAGATGCTGCGCGATTCCGGGCGGCATGCCGAGGCCTATGCTTTCCTCGCCAAGATGCTGGAAGCGTGGCCGGATGACCCGGAACTGCTTTACGAGACATCTCTGGCGGCGGAGAAACTGGACTATCTGGATGTCATGGAACGCCATCTGCGGCGCCTGATCGCCCTCAAGCCGGATTCGGCGCAGGGTTACAACGCGCTGGGTTACTCCCTTGCCGATCGCAATCTGCGCCTTGACGAGGCGGCAGACCTGCTCAACAAGGCTGTGTCGCTGGCACCCGACGATCCCTTCATTCTTGACAGCAAGGGCTGGCTGCTGTTTCGCCAGGGTAAATCCGCAGAGGCCCTGGCGGCGCTGCAGACGGCCTATTCGCGGAAACCCGATGCCGAAATCGCCGCCCACATCGGCGAAGTCCTGTGGGCTCTCGGTCGGCGCGACGAGGCCCTGGCGGTTTGGCGCGAGGCAGCCAAGGCGCATCCGAGCAATGAAGTGCTGACGGCGACGATCAAGCGATTTGTCCCTTGAGAGTCTGGCTGGTTTGCCTCGCAGTCTTGTTGATCGCGGCCTGCGCCGGACTCCCGCAACAATCCTCGGACACGCTTGTACTCGGCCCGCCCTTGCAGCGCTTTACCGCCGCGGGACGCATTTCGCTGCGCCAGGGCGATCGCCGCGACCATTTGCGCTTCAGCTGGGAACACGCTCCGGGCAGTGATGTCGTGCTGCTCATGTCGCCGCTCGGACAGGGCCTGGCCGAGATGACGCGCGATGCCGCCGGCGTCCGGCTGGTGCAGCCGAATCAGGCGGTAATAAGCGCCGATACCCTGCCGCAACTCGCGCAGCGGGCATTCGGCACGCCGGTGCCGCTGGACGCAGTGGCCGAATGGATGCGCGGCGCACAGCCCGCCCTGAGGGGCGACGTCGACGGCTGGCGCGTGGTGATCAGCGATACCTCGGCGTTCCGTCAGCGCCGACTGCCGCGAGTCATGGAAGCCAGCCGCGATGATGTCGAATTCAAGCTCATCGTCGATGACTGGGATGCGCCGGAGTGAACGCCTCCCGCCGGGCCGCCCCAAGGGAGGCGCAGCCAGCCTATGGAGCCGCGCAGCGGCGAACCGACGTCACCCCCGCCCGCGGGGCGGGGGGCGAAGGCGGGGTTGCGCGAAGCACTGCTTCGTGCCGCCGCAGCCGGCCGGCAATGCAGTGCCGGCAGTGGAACGGGGGGTGGGCCGATGAATGATTGGCATCGCGAGTGGCCGGCGCCGGCCAAGATCAACCTCTTCCTGCATGTCGTCGGACGCCGCGCCGACGGCTATCACTTGCTGCAAACCGTATTCCGTTTCCTTGACTTCGGCGACATCCTGCGCTGCGAGCCGCGCAGCGATGGCCGCATCCTGCTGGCAACCCCTTTGCCCGGCGTTCCTCCGGCGACGGATCTCACCGTCCGCGCGGCCGAGGCGCTGCGCTCGGTGACCGGCGCCACCACCGGGGTCACGCTGCACGTCGAAAAGCGCCTGCCCATGGGCGGCGGTCTCGGTGGCGGCAGTTCGGACGCGGCGACAACCCTGATGGCGCTGAACCACCTGTGGCGAACGGGCCTTGATTCGCTCCAGTTGCAGCGGACGGGACTCGCACTGGGCGCCGATGTACCGGTCTTCATCCACGGCCGAGCTGCCTTTGCCGAAGGAGTGGGTGAACACTTTACTGACCTCGTCGTGCCTTCCGCCTGGTATCTGGTGCTGGTGCCCGGCGTCGCGGTGCCGACACAGGAAATTTTCCGCTCCGCAGGCTTGTGCCGGGATACCCCGCCCATTGCCGCGGCCGATTGGCGTCCCGGTTTCGGACACAATGACCTCGAAGCCGTGGCCTGCGATCTCTATCCCGAGGTGGCCCGCCACCTGGAATGGCTGCGGCAACATGGCGACGCACGCATGAGCGGTTCCGGTGCCTGCTGTTTCGTCGGATTTGCCCGCGAGTCGGCGGCACGCTCGGCATTGGCCTCTCTTCCCGCAGGCATGCACGGCTTCGTTGCCGCCGGAGTGGATCGGCATCCGCTTGTCCTGATTTGACAGCAGGCCCGAAAACCCCGAAAATGCGCGTCCTTTCGACCTCCGCTCTCAAGGCGGAGACACGATGTTGGGGAGTCGCCAAGTTGGTTAAGGCACTGGATTTTGATTCCAGCATGCGAAGGTTCGAATC
>CAIZKA010000572.1 GCA_903933395.1 uncultured beta proteobacterium
ACGCAGACCATCGTCAATCAGGTCGAGGCGATGAAGAACATGGACAATGATTTTCGCGATTATGCGCGTACGCCCCTGCCGCAACTCGCCCCGGTAGATCTGCAGGCGCTGCTCGGTGAGATCATGGGTCTTTACGAGAACTCGGCGGCGGCAATCGCCGCATCGCCAGCGCCGACATCTGTGCCGCTGCCGCCGGTGCTGGCCGACGCCAACCAGTTGCGGCAGGTGCTGCATAATGTCCTGACCAATGCACAGGATGCGCTAAGCGACGTGACGGATGCCCTGATCACGATTTCGATGGCGCAGGATGCAGGGCGTGCGCGGCTGACCATCAAGGACAACGGCCCGGGTTTTCCGCCACAGATTCTTGCGCGCGCCTTCGAGCCCTACGTCACCACCAAGTCGAAGGGTACCGGGCTCGGCCTGGCGATCGTGAAGAAGATTGTGGATGATCACGGCGGCGAGATTCGCCTGGCGAACAACAATGGCGGTGAGATAACCATCTGGCTGCCGCTGGCAGTGCAGGAATCGGTAAGAGGGATCTAGAGATGCCGAAAATACTGGTGGTCGACGACGAAATCGGGATACGCGAGCTGCTCTTCGAAATTCTGCGCGACGAAGGGCACGACGTCCAGCTCGCAGAAAACGGCGCGACAGCGCGGGCGGCGCGCGAGGCCGGGCGCCCCGACATGGTCCTGCTCGATATCTGGATGCCCGATACCGATGGCATTACGCTGCTGAAGGAATGGGCCGGCAACGGCCAGCTCAACATGCCGGTGGTGATGATGTCGGGCCACGCCACGATCGACACGGCGGTGGAAGCGACGCGCATCGGCGCGCTGGATTTCCTCGAAAAGCCGATCGGCATGCAGAAGCTTCTGGCGGCGGTGAAGAAGGCGCTCGAGCGCAGCGCCCGCCATGTGAACGGCGGCCTTTCCCTGGGGGCGTTTGCGCGTCCCGGCCCCTTGCGCGACCTCAAGCGCCGCCTCGACCAGGTGTTGGCCAAGAGCCCCCTGCTGTTGCTGCGCTCCGCGCCCGGCGGCATCGTCGAGTTGGTGGCGCGCACGGCGCAGGTCGTCGGCAAGCCATGGATCGATCTGGCAAACGACTCCAATCCTTTGAGCGTCGAGATGCTGCAGCGAGCCACGGGCGGTGTGCTCTGGTGCGAGGAGCTGGCGCGCCTGACACGGCTGCAGCAGAAAAACTTGCTGTTCGCCGCCGAACGCCTCGAACGCTACGGCCTGCGTCTGGTGGCGGCGACCACGCACAGCAGTGCGGAACTGGTGGCTCTGGGTTGGGAGGAGGCCGGCCTCACGCACCTGTTCGAGACCGGCCTCGGCGTGCCGAGCCTGAGCGAATTGAAGGACGAAGTGCCGGACATCGCGGCGCATCTGCTGACCCAGTTGATGGAAAGCGACGAGATCCCCCTGCGGCGGTTTTCCAGCGCTGCACTCAACGCCCTGCGCCAACACGTCTGGGGCGGGGGTTATGTCGAACTCAAGGGGGCGGTGAAGTCTTTGGCGCTGGCCAGCCTCGGCGAGGAAATCGGCGAGGACGAAACCCTGCAACTTCTGGCGCCGGCGGGCGAACCGAATCTCGCGCCCGCGGGTCTGGCGCCCGAAGTGATCGAGTTGCCGCTGCGGGAGGCGCGCGAGGCCTTCGAACGCATGTATTTCGGCTACCACCTGGCCAAAGAGGGCGGCAACATGACGCGTCTGGCGGAGAGGACCGGGCTGGAACGCACCCACTTGTACCGGAAACTGAAAGATCTCGGACTACGTTAGGCACGACAACATGAGAATCGTCATCCTCGGCGCCGGTCAGGTCGGCGCCTCCGTGGCCGAGGCGCTGGCCTCGGAAATCAACGACGTCACGGTCGTCGATCAGAGTGGCCCGTGCCTCGCGCAACTGGCCGACCGCCTCGACGTGCGTACCGTGACCGGCAACGCGGCGCTGCCTTCGGTGCTCAGGAGTGCGGGCATCGAGGACGCCGAAATGTTGGTGGCGGTGACCCAGTCGGACCAGACCAATCTGGTTGCCTGCAAGATCGCGCGGCATATGTTCAATGTGCCGACTCGCATTGCGCGTTTGCGCGGCGCGGACTTCCTCGCCGACCAGGAACTGCTGGGCGAGGACATGTTTGCCGTTAGTCATGCGATCTGTCCGGAGCAGGACGTCACCGACTACATTGCGCGGCTGGTGGCATTTCCCGAGGCGCTGCAGGTGCTGGAATTCGCCGATGGCAAG
>CAIZKA010000573.1 GCA_903933395.1 uncultured beta proteobacterium
CATCGCCATGTCCTCCGCCGACCACACCGAACCACTCGGGTTGTGCGGCGAATTGATGATGATCATCCGTGTGCGCGGCGTGATCAGCGCCCGCACTTCATCCCAGTCCGGCTTGAATCCGGGAAAGCGCAGATGGGCGTATACCGCATGGCCGCCATTGAGCTCGATGCCCGGGACGTAGGAATCGTACACCGGCGCAAAGACGATCACTTCGTCGCCGGGCCTGACGCAGGCGGCGATGGCGGTGTAAATCGCCTGGGTCGCCCCGGCGGTGACCGTGACCTCGCTCTCCGGATCGTAGCTGGCGAGGTACAGGCGCTGCACCTTTTCCGCAATGGCCTCGCGCAGGGAAGGCACCCCCGCCATCGGCGGATACTGGTTGGCGCCCGCCGCCATGTGATGAGTAACGCGATCGAGCAGGAAGGGCGAAGGCGAAAAGTCGGGGAAGCCCTGCGACAGGTTGATCGCGCCGTGCTCTGCGGCGAGGCGCGACATCACGGTAAAAATCGTGGTGCCGACGTTCGGCAGGCGCGATGGCAGGAAATGCGTCACGGCGACCTCAGGCGGAACACCGCGCGGTCAAATCGGGCCTCGGCAATCAGCCCAGTCCCAGCAGTTCGACCTCGAACACCAGCGTCGCATTGGGCGGGATGACGCCACCGGCGCCGCGGGCGCCGTAGCCAAGAGCGGGCGGTATGGTCAGCTTGCGCGTGCCGCCGATTTTCATACCCTGCACGCCCTCGTCCCAACCGGCGATGACCTGGCGCGCGCCGAGCGGAAACTCGAAGGGTTCGTTGCGATCCTTGCTCGAGTCGAATTTCGAGCCGTTGGTGAGCCAGCCCGTGTAATGCACCGAAACCGTCTGCCCGGCGCAGGCTTCGGCACCTTCGCCGACAACGACTTCTTCGATGACAAGGCCGCTGGCCGTGGTGGTCTGACTCATGCTGTGGCTCCAGGATGGGGGTTGATGAACGCCGTCATTATGCCCGAGAGGGCGGATCGAGCCGCGGCCGGAAGATCTCGTCGGGGTTGTCCGCCAGCAAGGGACGCGAGAACAGGGACCCCTGGAATCGATGGCAGCCAAGACGCAGCAGGATATCCCGCTGCTCGGAAGTTTCCACCCCCTCCGCCAGGACCTCGAGTCCCAGACTCGTTGCCAGCGCGATGATGGCCGTGACGATGGCGACGTCATAGGCGTCAAAGGTGAGATCGCGGACAAAAGCCTGGTCGACTTTCAGCTTGTGCACCGGGAATTGCTTGAGATAACTCAGGCTGGAATAGCCCGTGCCGAAATCATCGATCACCAGTTGCACGCCCATGGCGGCGATTTCCTCGAGCTTGGCCCGGGTTTCGTCGATGTCGTGCATCAGGGCGGTCTCGGTGATCTCCAGTTCGAGCAGCCGGGCCGGCTGCCCGGTATCGGCGAGGATGCGGCGCAGGGTTTCGACCAGGTCCTGCTGCCGGAACTGGCGCGCCGAGAGGTTGACCGAGATCGGCAGCAAGGGCCGCCCCTCCTGCTGCCAGGCGCGATTCTGCCGCATGGCCTCGCTCAACACCCATTCGCCTATCGGCACGATGAGCCCGGTCTCCTCGGCAATCGGAATGAACTCGGCCGGATCGATCAAACCGTGCTCAGGATCGTTCCAGCGCACCAGCGCCTCCATGCCGCATACGGCGCGGCGAGGCCAATCGATCAGGGGCTGATAGTGCAGCACGAGGTCGCCATTCTCGATGGCCTTGCGCAGCCTGTTCTCCAGCGTGAAGAAGTGCGTGGCCTGTTCGTTCATCTTGCGCGCAAAGAACTGGAAGTTGTTGCGCCCGGCCGCCTTGGCCTGGTACATCGCCGTATCGGCGCTCTTCATGAGCGCAATAACCTCGTCGCCGTCATCCGGGAACATGCTGATGCCGATCGACGGCGTGGTACGCAACTGGTGGCCCTCGATGGTCACCGGCGGCGCCAGGGCGCCGAGGATTTTTTCCGCCACCTGGACCACGTCATCGGGTGAGGACATCTCGTGCAGGATGATGACGAACTCGTCGCCGCCCAGGCGCGATACGGTATCGACCGCCCGCACCGCGCTCTTCAGGCGCTCCGCCACGTGCTTCAGCAACTCGTCGCCGATGGCGTGCCCCAGCGTGTCATTGACGCTCTTGAAGCGGTCAAGGTCGAGAAACATCACCGCCACGCGATGCCGGCCGCGCTGTCCCTGGGTCAGTGCCTGCTGCAGGCGGTCATGCAGCAGGGTGCGGTTGGGCAGGCCGGTCAGACTGTCATGATGGGCGACATGCCAGATTCGCTGCTCCGCCTGCATGCGTTCGAAC
>CAIZKA010000574.1 GCA_903933395.1 uncultured beta proteobacterium
CAGATCCCCTTTTTCAACCTGGTCCACCACTGCCAACTTAAAAGCCAGTGTGTAGTCCCGCTGCGTCCTCTTGATCCGCGTTTCCATTGACTTCCCCTTTCTCTACAGGAAAGGTGTCAACGCTATTTAGGATGGGTCACTGCAAACAAGAACGGGGGCTGCGGCTCCCGTTTTGCATTCTTGGATGGCTGCTTCCGAGCAACTCGAACGGCTGTAGACAGTCTGAAGCAGTAGTACGATCAGGAAATGGCGAGCACCGGCTACCGGCGATGTTAGGGTGCTCGCCGTATCGCCAGCGCCGACTCTTCGGGTAGCGATCGCTTCGGCCCCGGTGCTGGATTGCAGCCCTTTGCTTTGCCGGTTGTTCCAGATACTTCGTCGCGCAGGATCCAGCCGGTGCAAGGCGCCTTGCCGGGCTTCCGCGCGCTACACTAGCCGGCAAGCCGTCGCGAGGACAGCGTTCACCGAGGAGGATGCCATGGACCAGACCGCCCCCGATTCCCGCCGCCGCGCGCTGCTTGGCGCCGCCCTTGGCGTTACAGCGTTGTCGGCGCTGCCGCGTATCGCCCGCGGCCAGGGCGCGGGCATGAAGATAGGCATCATCGGCACCGGCCGCATCGGCGGTGCACTGGCCAGGCATTGGGCCAAGGCCGGCTATGTATTGATGATCTCCTCGCGTCATCCCGAGCAGCTCAAGGCGCTGGCGGAAGGCATCGGGCCGCAGGTGTCGGTCGGCACGCCGGAGGAGGCGGCGGCCTTCGGCGAGGTGCTGCTGATTTCCGTGCCCTACGGCGCGCTGCCCCAGGTCGGGCGCGATTACGCGGCGCAGATGCGCGGCAAGGTCGTGCTCGAAACCGGCAACCCGTTTCCGAACCGCGACGGCGAAATGGCCGAAGCGGCGCGCGCCAAAGGTACCGGCGTCGCGTCGGCAGAATACCTGCCCGGCGTGCGCCTGGTCCGCGTGTTCACTTCCGTGCCGCACACCGCGGTGCTGGCCGATGCGCACCGCAGCGGCGAGCGCATCGGCGTGCCTCTGGCCGCCGACGACCCCGGGGCCTTGAAAGTTGCCGAGCAGCTGGTGCGCGATGCCGGTTTCGACCCGGTGGCGGTCGGCGGCCTGGCGCGGGCGAAGGATTTCGACGTCGGCACGCCGGTGTTCGGCCGCGTCATGACCGCCGCCGAGTTGCGCCAGGGCCTGGGCCTTCCGCGCTGACGGGGCGGCGATGGCGACCGACAGGCCGGTCTCGCGCCGGCAAGCGCTCAAGGCCGGCCTTGCACTCGCCGCCACTGCAACATTCGCAGCGCAGGCGGCTCGCGCCGCGGCACCCCTGCTGACGCGGCCGGTGCCCGCCACCGGCGTGCGGCTGCCCGTCGTCGGCATCGGCACCAATCGTTTCAGCACCGGCGACGCGGCCTGGAACGCGCGGCTGAGGGACACCTTGTCGACCTTCGCCCGCCTCGGCGGCACGGTGGTCGACACCGCGCCTTCCTACGGCGATTCCGAGCGCGCCATCGGCGCCATCCTCGGCGAAACCGGCCTGCGCGAGCGGCTGTTCCTCGCCACCAAGCTCGACCGCGACGGCGTCGCCGACGGTCGCCAGCGTCTCGAGGCCTCCTTCGCGGCGCTGGGCACCCGCCGCCTCGACCTGGTCCAACTGCATAACCTGATCGGCGCCCGTACGCTGCTGCCGCTGCTGCGCGAGCAGCAGGCCGCCGGCCGCATCGGCCACGTCGGCATCACCAGTTCCAGCGACAGCCAGTACGCCGAGATGGAAGCCATCATGCGCCGCGAAAAGCTCGACTTCATCCAGGTCGATTATGCCGTCGGCAACCGCGGTGCCGGCGAGCGCCTGCTGCCGCTGGCGGCGGATCGCGGCATGGCGGTCCTGGTCAACCTGCCCTTCGGCCGCGGCGCGCAGTTCCGCGCCGTCGGCGGCCGGCCGCTGCCCGGCTGGGCGGCCGAGATCGACTGTGCGTCCTGGGCGCAGGTCTTCCTCAAGTACGTGCTCGGCCATCCGGCGGTCACCTGTGCGATCCCCGGCAGCACGCAGGCCGCGCACGTCGAGGACAACCTCGGCGGCGGCCGCGGCCGCCTGCCGGACGCCGCGCTGCGCCAGGTCATGGCGGTGTATTTCGACGCCATCGCCGATTCCTGAGCGTGTTCGCCAAACTGATCACGAAACTCATTCCAGTACGCCCCGGCGAGGCGGCGCCGACGCTGCTCGCCACGGCTTACGGCTTCTGCATCCTGTTCGCCTTCTACCTGCTGCGGCCGGTGCGCGACGAGATCGGCGCCGCCGACCGCGGCAACCTGCAACTCTTGTGGACCGCCGTTTTCCTCGTCATGCTGCTGGCGGTGCCGCTGTATTCGCTGGCCGTGGCGCGGCTGCGGCGGGCCAGCTTCATCGTGCTGGCAAACCGCTTCTTCGCCCTGAACCTGATCGCCTTCTACGCCGCGCTGGTGCTGCTGCCGGAATCGGCGCGCGGCTGGATCGACCGCGCCTTCTACGTCTGGCTCAGTGTCTTCGCGCTGTTCGTGGTAGCCGTGTTCTGGGGCCTGGTGGTCGACCTGTTCCGCGACGAGCAGGGCAGGCGGCTGTTCGGCTTCATCAGCGTCGGCTCCTCGCTGGGCGGCATTGCCGGCTCCTCGGCGACGGCGCTGCTGGCGGCGCACGTGCCGGTGTTCCTGCTGCTGCTGCTGGCGGTGCTGCCGCTCGAAGCCGCCTGCTGGTTCGCCCGCGGCCTCGACCGGGGCGCGGCTGCGGTGCCGGAAACCTTGAACCCCGAGCCGGCGGAGCCCATCGGCGGCAATGCCTGGAGCGGCATCGGCCCGGTGTTCCGCACACCGGCGCTGCGCGAGCTCGCCGTGTGGATACTGCTGATGACCTTCGCGTCCACCATCCTCTATTTCGTCCAGTCGCACCTGGTCGGCGAGGCGATTGCCGACCGCGCGCTGCGCCGGGCTTTTCTCGCGCGCATCGACCTGGCGGTGAATGTCGTCACCATCCTGACCCAGACCCTGCTCACCGCGGGCATCCTGCGGCGCTTCGGCGTCGGACTCGCGCTGGCCGTGCTGCCGGCGGTGGCAGCGCTCGGCTTCGTCGTGCTCGGCGCGGTCCCGACATCGATGGCGCTTTCCGCATTGCTGGTCGTGCGCGTGCTCTACGACGGCAGCCGCCACGCGCTGGCCAAGCCGGCGCGGGAAGTGCTGTTCACCCGGTTGACTCGCGAGCAGCGCTACAAGTCCAAGGCCTTCATCGATGCCGCCGTGTATCGCGGCGGCGACCTCCTCAGCGGCTGGATCTACGTCGGTCTGGCGGCGCTGGGCATGACGGTCGGCGCCATCGCGCTGGCCGCCGTCCCGGTGGCCGTGGCCTGGGCCGTGCTGGGGCGGCGCATGGGCCGGGATGAGGGCGGGGGAAATGGCTGAGCGCGAAAGCAGTTGCGAGCCCCTATTGCTTCGGTTCAACGGTCTACGCTTCAGCCTGAACGGCCGTTGACGCTAACAGCTTGAGTTGGATTGTTGAGTGTCTGCTCCTCAAAGTCCTGAACTCACCCTCTGTGCCCTTATGCGGACGGTGGCGGAAATCGGAAGCTGCCGTTCGGGGCGGAGCGTCGAAAACGGGAAGCAATCATTCGCTATGCTTTGGTGATATTTTCGACTGGTAGGCGGCTACGCAGGGTTTGCTGCCGTTTGCCTAGAAAATAGGTAGGGCAGCAGGAGTCAGAAGCTGACGTCTAATCGCAACGAGAAAAAACTACTCAGGGATTTCCCATGTGGAATTGCGTTCAATCCACATAAAACTCAGCCAATACCAGATAGTTGTTGGGGCCATCATTGCGGCCCAACTCCAGTCGTCAAGCAGAAAGATTTTCGTCACCCAAGTCTGATCGCCAAAATAATGGGGCCAAGGAACGCAATATGCGGTAAATGCAGCACAGCCATAGACAATGTACAGGGCAAGTTTGCGCGATCGAACGCTTGAGAAGGCGAGCGCCACCCACAGCGGCATCTTGGCCATTAGCCGTGACGGGGTAGTCAAGGGAAGAACGTCGTTAAACGAGAACTAGTGCTCATGCCGTCCTGCGGAGCGCAACTCGTGATTGATACGCCCGGCCAATACTTTCAGTTGATCGTCAAATTCCGAGTGGCATTTAGCGGCCAAAAGCCTGTTCAGGCGTTCCAGCTCTGTCGATAACTCATGCAGACCTGCAAAACGCATAAATCGTTCAACTTCTCTGCGATCATTAACATTGGCTATCATAACTCGACCTTTCGATAGGTAAGACCACTATCCCAACTGCTACCTATTGCCGCGAATAATCTATCGCCTCAGTTATGCAAGGCTAGACTGGTTGTAGAGGAAAATAAATAGTCCAATCGGCCTAGTCCAAATGGACTAATGGATCTGCGAAACCCCCGCTACGCCCAGCGCCGACTTTTCCTAGATCTCTTCCGCTTCCATCTTGATCGCGCCGCAGGGGCATTCGGCGACGCACATGCCGCAGCCCTTGCAGTAGTCGTAGTTGAACTGGAAGCGCTTGCCGGGGCCGAGCTTGATCACGGCGTTGTCGGGACAGACGCCGTAGCAGTTGTCGCACTCGAAGCAGTTGCCGCAACTGAGGCAGCGGCGTGCCTCGAACAGCGCCGTGGTTTCGTCCAGCCCGCCCTGCACCTCTTCGAAGGTCGATTGGCGGCGGATGATGTCCAGCATCGGCCGCACAGTCTTCGGCGCGTCGGCGTAATACCAGGGATTGAGTTTCTCGAACTGCGCGACTTCGTGCTTGGGCGGCGGCGCGTAGGTTTGGCCGGAGAGCCAGGCGTCGATGTTCTTCGCCGCCTTCTTGCCGTGGCCGACCGCCACCGTGACATTGCGCTCCGCCGGCACCATGTCGCCGCCGGCGAAGATGCCGGCGTGCCCCGTCATCATGTTCGGTGCGACCTTGACCACGCCGTCCGTAACCTCCAGTCCCGGCACGCCGTTCAAGAGACCCAGATCCACGTCCTGGCCCAGCGCGAGCACTACCGAGTCGGCTTCGAGGGTTTCGAACTCGCCGGTCGGTTGCGGGAAGCCCTTGTCGTCGAGCGCCATCTTCTCGATGGTGATTTCCTTGTCGCCGGCCTGCTTGATGGTCGACAGCCACTTCACCATGACGCCTTCCTGCAGCGCCTCCTCGATCTCGAAATCGTGCGCCGGCGCCTTGTCGCGGGTGCGGCGATAGACGATGATCGGCTCGGCGCCCATGCGCTTGACCGTGCGCGCGACGTCGATCGCGGTATTGCCGCCGCCATACACCACCACGCGGCGGCCGAGCAGGGGTTTGTCCTCGCCTTCCATGGAGCGCAGCACGGAGATCGCATCGACGATCCTGGCGGCGTCGCCGGAAGGAATCATCGCCCGCTTGCCGATGTGGGCGCCGACGGCGAGGAAGGCGGCGTCGAAGCCGCCCTGCTTCATTTCGTCGAGGATGTTATCGACCTTGCTGTTCAACTTGACCGTGACGCCCAGATCGACGATGCGCTGCATTTCGGCGTCGAGCACTTCGCGCGGCAGGCGGTACTTGGGAATGCCGAAGCGCATCATGCCGCCCATGTAGGGGCCGGCATCCATGACGGTGACCGCGTGTCCCAGTTTGCGCAGATGATAGGCGGCCGACATGCCCGAGGGCCCGGCACCGACGATCAGCACCTTCTTGCCGGATTCGCGCTCGGGTGGAGCGAGCTTCCAGCCCTGCTTGACCGCTTCGTCGCCGAGGAAACGCTCGACCGAGTTGATGCCCACGGCCTCGTCGATCTTGCCGCGATTGCAGGCCGCTTCGCAGCTGTGGTAGCAGACGCGGCCCATGATGGCGGGGAAGGGATTGTCGCGCGTCAGGTGACGCCAGGCGGCTTCGTAGCCGCCCGATTCAGCGTGGAACAGCCAGCCCTGGATGTCTTCGCCGGCAGGGCACTGGCTGTTGCAGGGCGGCAGGCGGTCGAGATACACCGGGCGCGAAGTGCGCCAGGATCCGGTGTGGTTGGCCAGCGAAGAGCCGGGGTTCAGCGTAATGGCAAACGGCTTGTCCATCTCAGTGGTCTCCCTTCCTGGCTTGCAAGCCGTAGCGGCGGATGTTCTTGTCGGCCTGCGCCTGAATGCGCGCGATCGTGGCCACGGCCGGATTCTTGCCGAAGAGGTGGGCGAAGCGCTTCTGCAGTTTCAGATATTCCTCGACCGGCTGCGGTCGCCGTATCGGCAGCGCCGACTTTACTTCGCCGAATTCCGCCTCGAACACCGGGAAGATGCCGGTTTCCTTGGCCAGTCGCGCCAGCAGGATCGTGTCTTGCGAAGCCGCGCCCCAGCCCAGCGGGCAGGGCACCAGGATCTGGATGTAGCGCGCGCCGCGGATGCCCATGGCCTTGGTGACCTTGTACTCCAGGTCGCGCAGGTCGGCCACGGTGGCGGTGGCGACGTAGGGAATCTCATGCGCCATGGCGATGGCGGGAACGAACTTGCCCTGGCCGAAGGGATTGCCCGGTTCCGGCCCGAGCGGCATGGTGGTCGCGGTGCGTGCGGCCGACGGAGTGGCAGAACTGCGCTGCACCCCGGTGTTCATGTAGCCGCCGTTGTCGTAGCAGATGTAGAGCACGTCGTCGTTACGCTCGAACATGCCCGACAGGCAGCCGAAGCCGATGTCGGTGGTGCCGCCGTCGCCGCCTTGCGCGACGACGCGGACATCACCGCCCTGGCCTTTCTGGCGCTTGACCTTGATCGCCGCGGCGATGCCGGTGGCGACTGCCGCCGCGTTGCCGAACAGCGAATGGATCCACGGAATCTGCCAGGATGTCTCGGGGTAGGGCGTGGAGAAGACTTCGAGGCAGCCGGTGGCGTTGGCGGCGATCAGTTGCCCCTTGCTGGCGATCATCGCCGCGTCGATCGCGTAGCGCGCGCCGAGCGCCTCGCCGCAGCCCTGGCAGGCGCGATGCCCCGAGTTGAGCGAATTGGTGCGCTGCATGTTGGCCTGGACGCTGCGCTCTTCCGGCGCGAGCAGGCGGTTGCCGACGGTGAAGGTGCCGGTCTGGTAGAACTTGACGGTTTGAAGTGACATGGCGGTCTCCGTGCCTTAACGTGAAACAACTCGTTCGGAGCGATGGGTGATGATCGAGCGAAGCGAGCGGAATGGTAGCCCCGCCCTGGGAAGGGGGCGCAGGCGGGGTTTCACGAAGCACTGCTTCGCGCCGCCGAAGCCGGCCGGCCATGCAGGGTTGGCCGTGGATCGGGGGTGGGGGGCCTTCAATTCGCCTTTAGTTGCGGCCGCTGCGCTTAACGCCGATGGTGCCGGCGTTAGCCTCCACTGAAACTTCGTTTTCGTGTGTTTCATCTTCGGCGGGTGACGATTACTGTAATGGAACTCACGCTATTTTCGAGGCGACGGTGCCGAGGTCGCGCAGCATGCTTTCTGCCGCGGGGCCGGAACGCCGGGTCTGCTTTTCGCGCTCGAGCTGGCGGTTGACCACCTTCCAGTCGAGGTCGAGGAAGGTCAGCAGTTCCAGTTCGTCGCGGCCCGCCTTATCGAACAGCCCGGTGAGCGATTTCATGGTGATGGCGCGACCGCCGAGGCCGGCGACTACCGTGTAGCCCTTGAGACCCATGCCGGTGACGGCCATCCGCACATTGGTCGCGACGATGCCGCCGATGCCGACGGCAAGGCTCTTCTCCAGCACCACGAAGCGCTTGCAGTTCCTCAGCGCGGCGGCCACCTCGACCAGCGGGAAGGGGCGGAAGCTGGTGATGCCGAGCACGCCGATCTTGTGCCCGGCAGCGCGCATTTCATCCACGGTGTCCTTGATCGTGCCCAGCACCGAGCCCATGGCGATGACCACGGTTTCGGCATCCTC
>CAIZKA010000575.1 GCA_903933395.1 uncultured beta proteobacterium
GAACGCTGCTGTCGCAATCCGGCGTGCAGGGCACGGTGATCAAACAGACGGAGTAGGGGCGGCGATGAAATCATGGCGCGGCGTTCTGGCGGCAGTTCTGGTGACGTTTGGTTTCTGCCTGGCGCCTGCCGCAGGCGCCGCCGAACTCAAAGAGGGCCAGGATTTCCGCGCGATCAGCCCGCCGCTGGTCGCGGCGAAGGACAAGGTCGAGGTCACCGAATTCTTCTGGTACGGCTGCCCGCACTGCTTCGATTTCGAGCCGGTGCTTGCCGCGTGGGCGAGGAAGCTCCCGGCCAATGTCAGCCTGCGCCGCGTGCCGGTGGTAACCGCCAACAACAAGTGGATACCCGCTGCGCAGCTCTACTACACGCTTGAAGCCATGGGCCTCGCCGATAAACTGCACGGCGACGTGTTCGTCGCGATACACGTCGATCGCGAGCGCCTCGACGACGAAAAAGTCCTGTTCGAGTGGGTGGCGAAAAAGGGCGTCGACGCGAAAAAATTCGGCGAAACCTGGGCTTCATCCGGCGTGCAGGCCCGCATCCAGGAGACACGCGATCTGGCCCGGGCGGCCGGCCTGACCGGCGTGCCGGCCGTGATGGTGCACGGTCGTTACATGGCGCTGACGCAAGGCAACTACGAGGATCTGCTGGCCACCATCGATCGCCTGGTGGAACGCGTACGCACTGAAACAGGCATCCGCTAGTTTGGTGTTGACCAAATGCCAATTCGTCATTCCGGCGAACGCCGGAATCCAGAAGAAACAAAGCGCTGGACACCGGCTTTCGCCGGTGTGACGGTGTATTCGGCGCGTCCCTGATGCGCGTCTTCTTGACCGGCGCGTCCAGCGGCATCGGCGAGGCGCTGGCCCGCCATTACGCGGCGGGCGGCGCCACGCTGGGGCTGGCGGCGCGTCGCCAGCACCGACTCCTGGCACTGGCCGCGGAGCTTCCCGGCAGCCACAGCTGCTACGCGCTGGATGTCGCCGATGCGGCGGCGCTTCAGGCGGCGGCCGCGGATTTCATCGACCGCCACGGCTGCCCGGACATCGTCATCGCCAATGCCGGCGTATCGGCCGGCACGCTGGCCGCTGAAGCCGGCGACCTGCCGGCATTCCGCCGCATCTTCGAAACCAATGTCATCGGCATGGCGCAGACCTTCCAGCCCTTCGTTGCCGCCATGAAGGCCCGCGGCAGCGGGCGGCTGGCCGGCATCGCCTCGGTGGCCGGCATTCGCGGCCTGCCGGGGGCCGGCGCCTACTCGGCGTCGAAGGCGGCGACGATCTCCTACCTCGAAGCGCTGCGCATCGAATTGCATGGCAGCGGGGTCAAGGTGGTCACCATCGCGCCCGGCTACATCGCCACGCCGATGACGGCGGTCAACCGCTACCGGATGCCCTTCCTGATGCCGGTCGATGCAGCGGCGCGGCGTTTCGCCCGCGCCATCGAGCGTGGCACAAGCTATACGGTGATTCCCTGGCAGATGGGAATCGTCGCCAGGCTGATGCGCCTGCTGCCCGATTTCGTGTTCGATGCCCTGCTCGCCCGCGCCGGAAGAAAGCCGCGCGGACTGGAACTGTGATGTCATTGATCGACGCACTCGGGCGCGAGCATCAACGCTTTGCCGGCGTGCCGCGCATCGTCAGCCTGGTGCCGAGCCTTACCGAACTCGTCTGCGACCTCGGCCTCGGCGATTGTCTGGTCGGCCGCACCGGTTTCTGCGTGCACCCGCGCGAGATCCTGCGCGGTGTGACCAAGGTCGGCGGCACCAAGGACGTCAAACTCGACGTGCTGCGGCAACTGGCGCCGACCCACGTGATCGCCGACATCGACGAAAACCGCCGCGAGGCCGTCGAGGCCATCATGGAATTCGTGCCGCAGGTCGTCGTCGTGCATCCGCGAACCGTGGATGACAACCTGGGCCTGTATGCGCTGCTCGGCAGCGTGTTCGGCCGCGAAGCGGAAGCTGCGCGGCTTGCCGGAGAGTTTTCCGCCGCGCGCCGCGAACTCGCCGCGCTGGCCGTGGCGTTGCCGCGCGAGGCCGTGCTCTATCCGATCTGGCGCGATCCCTGGATGACGGTGCGGCGCGATACCTACATTGCCGCCATGCTCGCCGCCGCCGGCTGGGACACCCTGCCGGATCAGGCCGCCGTGCGCTTTCCGGAATTCACCTGGGATGCGCCCTGGCTGGCCGCTGTCGCGCGCGTGCTGTTGCCCTCTGAGCCCTATGCCTTCACCGCCCGACATCTGGCCGAAGTCGCCCGGTTGGCGCAACGGCCGGTCAGCCGCATCGACGGCGAAATGGTTTCCTGGTATGGCAGCCGGGCGATTCCCGGCTTGCGCTATCTGGCGGGACTGCGCGGGCAACTCGCATGAAGCGCGCTTGGGTTCGCAGATTTCTGGTAGTGCTTGTGCTGGCTGCCGGGCTGAGCGCGAATGCAGCAACATCCTTCAACGGCGTCGACATCAGCCACACAAAAAGCTACGCGCAGGATTTCCGCCTGACCGATCACGACGGCCGCACGCGTACGCTGGCGGATTTTCGCGGCAAGGCGGTGGTGCTGTTTTTCGGCTATCTGCAGTGTCCGAACTTTTGCCCCGTCACGCTGGCGCGCATGGCCGAAACCATGCAACTGCTCGGCGCCGACGCGAAGCGGGTGCAGGTCCTCTTCGTGACCCTCGACCCCGGGCGCGACCTGCCGCCGGCGCTGAAGGAATACGTGACGAACTTCAATCCCTCTTTCCTCGGCCTCTACGCCGCGCCTGGCGCCACGGCCGACCTGGCGCTGAAGTTTCGCATCTATTACGAGAGGGTTCCCGGTCCCACGGCGACCAGCTACAGCATCGACCATTCCGTGTTCAGTTATGCCTACGACACCCAAGGACGCTTGCGTCTGCTCCTCAAGGATTCGCTGTCTGCCGCGGAACTGGCGGGCGACCTGAGGCGACTGTCGAAGTAGCTTTATCTCCTCCCCCTTCAAGGGGGAGGCCGGGAGGGGGATGGGGAGTGAATGGGCGCATCTCAGGCGTTACCCCATCCCCACCCCAACCCTCCCCTTGAATGGGAGGGAGAGATGCCCTGCCTCACACATGAAGCGGCCAATCTATTCATTTGCGCCGTACCGCCAGCGCCGACTTTTGCGCCAATGTCAGGCCTTGAGCGCCTGCGTCAGCCGGATCAGATCGGCCACCGTCTTGTCCAGCATGCTCCGCTGCGCGGAGTCGGCCAGGCTGCCGTCGGCGGC
>CAIZKA010000576.1 GCA_903933395.1 uncultured beta proteobacterium
CTGCATGTGAATACAGTCGAATTCGTGGAAGGAACTGAAAATGGCATTCAAACCTAAGAGCAAGACCGGTGTAAAGCGCAAGGACGACAAGGGCCGCAGCCTGTTCAAGCGCCGCAAGTTCTGCCGCTTCACCGCAGAGAAGATCGAAGAGATCGACTACAAGGACGTCGAAATCCTCAAGGATTTCATCGCCGAGAACGCCAAGATCATGCCGGCGCGCATCACCGGCACCAAGACCGGCTACCAGCGGCAGTTGTCGACCGCCATCAAGCGCGCGCGCTTCCTGGCGCTGATGCCCTACACCGACCTGCACCAGTAAGCGAGGACGAAACCATGCAAATCATTCTGATGGAAAAAGTGGTGAACCTCGGCGGCCTCGGCGACGTGGTCAAGGTCAAGGACGGCTATGCCCGCAACTTCCTGATCCCGCAGGGCAAGGCCAAGCGCGCGACGGAAGCCAACCGCAAGGTGTTCGAAGAGAAGCGCGCCGAGCTCGAGCGCATCCAGGCCGAGGCGATTGCCGCCGCGCAGGCCCAGGTCGAGAAACTCCAAGGCCTGATGTTGCAGATCACCCGCAAGACCGGTGTCGATGGTCGTCTGTTCGGTTCCGTGTCGACCCACGACATCGCCGAAGCGCTTGCCGCACAGGGCTTTCAGGTCGAGAAGTCGGCTATCCGCCTGCCCGAGGGTCCGCTCAAGACCATCGGCGACACGCCGGTGCAGATCGCATTGCATACCGACGTGATCGCGACGGTCACAGTGTCGGTGCTCGGCGAACACTGAACCGCCGCAAGGCATCGAATGCGGGCCGCCGGCGAAAGCCGGCGGCCCGTTTTTATGTCCGCGCCGTAGGCGCGGACGGTATCCCCTTGTGGGGTTTGTCCGTGCCAAAAGCGCGGACGGTTTTCCATTTCGGCTTGTGCGCTGCAAGAAACGCTCCACTGCATTTGCACAGCTTGTCCACAGCATTTCCACAGCTTGTCCCCTTATCAGGAGGCGCACAGCGGGGTAGACTCCGTGCTTCACATCGGAGACCGCGATGGCCCAGATACGTGCTTTCAATCCCCCCCAGCCAGTTGATTCCCAAGTCGCTGCGCTGAAACTTCCCCCCCATTCCATCGAGGCCGAGCAGTCGCTGATCGGCGGCCTGCTGATCGACAACGCCGCCTGGGACCGCATCGGCGACGTGGTGCGCGAGACCGACTTTTATCGCGACGATCATCGAAGAATCTTCCGCCACATCGGCAAGCTGATCCAGATGGGGCGTCCCGCGGATGTGGTGACGGTGTATGAGTCGATCGAACAGTCGAACGAGGTCGATCAGACCGGCGGCCTCGGTTACCTGGGCGAGATCGCCAATGCCACGCCGTCGGCGGCGAACATCCGCCGCTATGCCGAGATCGTGCGCGAGCGCGCCATCCTGCGCCAATTGGTCACCGTGGGCGACGAAATCGCCGGCAATGCGCTGAATCCCGCCGGGCGCGATGTCAAGGCGTTGCTCGACGATGCCGAACAGCGCATCTTCCAGATCGCCGAAGCCGGCAATCGCAGCAACAACGGCTTCGTGCCGATCCAGCCCTTGCTGGGCGAGGTCGTCGAGCGCATGGAAACCCTGCTGGCGCGCGACAGCCAGTCCGACATTACCGGCGTGGCGACGGGCTTCGTCGATCTCGACCGCCTGACCGCTGGTCTGCAGCCGGGCGACATGCTGGTGGTTGCCGGGCGCCCGTCCATGGGCAAAACCGCGTTTGCGCTGAACATCGCCGAGCATGTCGGCGTCGAACTCAGGCTGCCGGTGGCGATCTTCAGCCTGGAAATGTCCGGCCCGCAACTCGCCACGCGCTTCCTGTCCTCGGTCGGGCGAATCGACCAGACCAAGCTGCGTACCGGCCGCCTGACGGATGACGAATGGGATCGCATGACGGTGGCGCTTGGCAAGCTGCACGAGGCGCCGATCCACATCGACGAGACGGGCGCGATCAACTCCACCGACCTGCGCGCCCGCGCGCGGCGCCTGCACCGGCAATTCGGCAAGCTCGGCCTGATCATCATCGACTACCTGCAGCTGATGAGTTCGAACCACGACGGCGAGAACCGCGCCACCGAAATTTCAGAAATATCACGTTCGATCAAGGCCCTGGCCAAGGAGCTGCAGGTGCCGATCATCGCCCTTTCGCAGCTCTCAAGAAAGGTCGAGGAACGCAATGACAAGCGCCCGCTGATGAGCGATCTGCGCGAATCCGGCGCCATCGAGCAGGATGCCGACATCATCATGATGATGTATCGGGAGGAGTACTACAAACCCGATACCCAGGACAAAGGCATTGCCGAGGTCATCATTGCCAAGCATCGCAACGGTCCCACCGACACCGTGCGCCTGACCTTCCTCGGCGAATACACGAAATTCGAGAATTTCGCTTCAGGTTCCGCCGGCCATCGAGGCTGACGGCGACTGCCGGTCGCGCCCTGAATTCCGAGGGACCCCCCGGCTTTACAGCACTTCCGCCGCGTGATCCGCCAGCCGCGAGCGCTCGCCGCGCTGCAGCGTGACATGGCCCGAATGCGACCAGCCCTTGAAGCGATCCACGACGTAGGTCAGGCCTGAACTGCCTTCGGTCAGGTAGGGCGTGTCGATCTGGGCGATGTTGCCGAGGCACACCACCTTGGTGCCGGGGCCGGCGCGGGTAATCAGGGTCTTCATCTGCTTCGGCGTCAGGTTCTGCGCCTCGTCGATGATGAGGAACTTGTTCATGAAGGTGCGCCCGCGCATGAAGTTGAGCGACTTGATCTTGATCCGGTTGCGGATCAGATCCATGGTCGCGGCGCGCCCCCAGTCACCGCCGTAGCTGCCGGCACCCGCGCCGGGCCCGCCGGCCGGAGTTTCGGCCGGCTTGTTGAGTACCTCGAGGTTGTCTTCCAGCGCGCCCATCCAGGGCGTCATCTTTTCTTCTTCAGTGCCGGGCAGGAAGCCGATGTCCTCGCCGACGGGCACGGTGACGCGGGTGATGATGATCTCGGCGAAGAGCTTGGTCTCCAGCGTTTGCGTCAGGGCGGCGGCCAGCGTCAGCAGGGTCTTGCCGGTACCGGCTTGGCCGAGCAGGGTGACGAAGTCGATCTCGGGATTCATCAGCAGGTTGAGGGCAAAGTTCTGCTCGCGGTTGCGCGCGGTGATGCCCCAGACGGCATTCTTGGCATGGCTGTAGTCGATCAGGGTCTCGAGTTCCGCCGTCTTGCCGGCGCCGACTCTTACCCACGCCTGTAGCGGCTGCGGGCCTTCCTGCCAGACGAACTCATTGACCAGCAGTTCGGGGCAGAGCGGACCCTTGACACGGTAATAGGTGCGGCTGTCCTTTTTCCAGGATTCCAGTCCCTTGCTGTGCTTGTCCCAGAAATCAGCCGGCAGTTCGAGGGTGCCGGTGTAGAGGAGATCGGTATCCTCCAGCACCTTGTCATTGAAATAATCCTGTGCCTCGAGACCCAGCGCACGGGCCTTGATGCGCATGTTGATGTCTTTGGAGACAAGGATGACCGGCCGCTTGGGATACTTCTGGCCGAGAAACATCACTACGCCGATGATCTGGTTGTCGGCCTTGGCCGTCGGCAGCGAAATAGGCAGGACGCCGTTGATGGCTTCGGTCTGCAGAAACAGGTGGCCGGTGGCCAATTCGCGTGAAGGGCCGGTGAGGTCGATGCCGTCGGCCATGTCGTGCTCGGCGCCGGAGACGATCTCGTCGAGCAGACGGCTGGTCTGGCGCGCGTTGCGGGCGACTTCCGACATGCCTTTCTTGTTGGCGTCGAGTTCCTCGAGCGTCATCATCGGCACATAGATGTCGTGCTCCTCGAAGCGGAACAGGCTCAGGGGATCATGCATCAGCACATTGGTGTCGAGCACGAACAGCTTCGTCGTTGCGTTCTTTGCAATCTTGGTCCGCTTGGCGTTCATGAAGGCCTCAAGGCAGGGTGACAGGCTGAAGATAGCCAGCCGGGTTGTTGCGGAAGATCAAAGGCAGGACCCGAATCCGGGCCCTGTTCCGGATTACTGAGCCCGATCACAGCTTGCGCACGGCTTCCAGCACCGCGGCGGCGTTGCCATCTGCCCTGGTCGAGCGCCACTCCCGGCGCAGGATGCCGTCGGCGTCGATGAGGAAGGTGCTGCGCTCGATGCCGAGCACCTTCTTGCCATACAGCATCTTGTTCTTGACCACGTCGAACATGCGGCAAAGCACGCCTTCGATATCGGAGATCAGTTCGAAGGGAAGCCCCAGCCTGGCCTTGAAGCCTTCATGCGATTTCAGCGAATCGCGTGAAACGCCGACCACTGTGCAGCCGGCCCTGGCGAATTCGCCATGCAGGTCGCGGAACTGCTGCGCCTGGGTGGTGCAGCCCGGGGTGTTGTCCTTGGGATAGAAATACAGGACCAGCGGCTTG
The DNA here is from genome assembly GCA_903933395.1 of uncultured beta proteobacterium. GTDB lineage: Bacteria > Pseudomonadota > Gammaproteobacteria > Burkholderiales > Rhodocyclaceae > Sulfuritalea. The sequence goes on from CAIZKA010000576.1 coordinate 4,429, forward strand.
CCCTGAAAGGCGGAAAGGGTGAATTCGCCACCGGTGGCAGGGACGCTGAAATCCGGGACACGCAGCCCGATGGCTGATGGGGGCGGGGGATTGGCGGTAAATATTACGGTCATGCAGCTTCCTTCCAGGTTGACAGAAATTCCTCGCCCTGCAGCAGCAAACGGCCTGTGCGGCCGGGGATGTCACCCCGGATCATTTCGTGGCGAGGCAGCAACGCCGGGTCGAGCGCGTCGCGCATCCTGCCCAGCGATACCAGTTCGTAGCCCTGTTCGCGCCAGCCTGTCAGCAGGAGCTCGAGGGTGTCGCCGAACTTGAGCCCTTCAAGTTCGGCGTGCAGCGTGAAAACGTGGTCGCGATCCGTCGCATTGGTTGCGGTTTTCGCGGTGAGCTGCAGCAAGTGCAGGTGTACATTGTCCGCCGTGATGTCGTCCATGCCGATCAGTTCGTCCAGTGTCGGCAGGGTGGTCGGCAGTTGCGGGCAGGCCACGATTTCGCCGTTCCATACCGGCACGAAGGGATGCGTGCCGCGGCAGTCCGAGGCCCAGCGATAGCCCAGGCGCTGGGTCAGGCGCAGTGCGTGCGGGTTCATTTGCCAGCCGGCGGCGCCGTGACCGGGTGCCTCGCTGCCGAATATCTCGAAATAGCGCTCGTGGGCCCGCCGCATCTCGATTTCAGTCCAGGCGGGTTTGGCTCGCTCGACCTCGTTCTGCCACTTGACGCGGTCCCAGCAGTGGATCGCGGCTTCGAAGCCGGCATCGCGCGTCGCGTGCATGATGTCGGCACCGCGCCGCCCGATGTCCGGGCCAGGCAGCAGGGTGCCGTACATCAGCGTCTTGATGCCGTAGCGGGAGACTGCCGAGGTGCCATGGACCTTTCTCATGACGCCCGGGCGAAAGCTGCGCCCGATGGCGCGGCCCGTGTGATCGGGGCCGAGCGAGAAGAGGAAGCTGGCGTCGGCACTGTGGCGACGCAAGATTTCCACCAGGCGGGGCACACCCTGCTGGGTGCCCCGCCAGGTATCGACATCGATCTTGAGTGCAATTTTCATCAGCGAGTCAGACCGTCGGCTTGCCGCAGGTATTTGCGAGACGCCGGCCGATCGGGCCATTGATGCCGGGGATGAGAATCTTCTTCATGGCAGGGATAGTGCGGGGCTTCCGGGAATTGCGGTGGTCTGGCAGCGAGCCGGGTCGGGTGCCGCCGCCAAACCCGCTAATTCTACCGCGAGCAGCCGCTGAAACCTGTCTTTGCCCAATCCGGTAGACAAGCGGCTGTCATTCGCGCTGCCGGGTCACCCGGCGCTTTCGATGATCATGGCGGCGGCTACGTCACGGCCTTCGGCCATGAGGATGTTGAAGGTACGGCAGGCGGCATGGCTGTCCATCACCTCGACGCCGAAGCGCCGCTCGATCAGCGGGCGCAGCAGGGCAGGGGCCGGGAAGCGTTGTCGTGCGCCGGTGCCGAGCAGGACAATCGGGCAGTCGAGCCTGGCGACCGCGAGCAGGTCTGACTCGGTCAGGCTGTCGAAGGAATCCGGGGGCCAATCCTCGATCAGCCGCCGCGGCGTCAGGAGGAAGCTTTTCGTCAGAGGCCGGCCATTGACGGCGATCCGGTCGACCTCGTAGGACGTGATCGAGAGCAGGCCGTCGGTGACGGAGGTATGCAGTTTCATTCGGGGGAAGGGCGCGATCGGGTCGGCAACGGACTGCAGGGTCGGGTGCGGCCGGAAGCCGCATCAAATCTGGATTTGCGGTGCAGCATTGGCTTGGGTAACATTATACATTTGCCGCCAGCGCCAGCTCTGGCCGGCATCTTGCTGAAAGGACGGTTGCCCATGCAGCCAGTAAACAAATCCGCCAAACTCGCCAACGTCTGCTATGACATACGCGGGCCCGTGCTGGCCCGCGCCCGGCAGATGGAGGAGGAAGGCCACAAGATCATCAAGCTGAACATCGGCAATCTCGCCGCTTTCGGCTTCGATTCGCCCGAGGAAATCCAGCAGGACATGATCCGCAACCTGCCCGGCGCCGCAGGCTACGTCGATTCGAAGGGCATCTTTTCGGCGCGCAAGGCGGTGATGCACTACTCGCAGCAGAAGCGCATCAAGGGCGTGACCATCGAGGACATCTACATCGGCAACGGGGTTTCCGAACTGATCGTGATGGCCATGAACGCCCTGCTCGACAACGGCGACGAAGTGCTGGTGCCCGCGCCCGACTATCCGTTGTGGACGGCCGCCGTGAGCCTGTCCGGCGGCACCCCGCGCCATTACCTGTGCGACGAGGGCGCCGGCTGGCTGCCCGATCTGGCCGATATCCGGGCCAAGATCACGCCGCGGACGCGGGCCATCGTGATCATCAACCCCAACAACCCGACCGGCGCCCTGTATCCGGACGAAGTGCTCAAGGAAATCATCGAGATCGCCCGGCAGAACGACCTGATCATCTACGCCGACGAGGTCTATGACAAGGTGCTCTACGACGGAGTGACCCACACCTCGATCGGGGCTCTCTCCGAGGATGTCCTGACGATTACCTTCAACGGCCTGTCGAAGAACTACCGTTCCTGCGGTTACAGAGCGGGCTGGATGATTGTTTCAGGGGAAAAGAAGCATGCCCGTGACTACATCGACGGGCTCGACATGCTGGCTTCCATGCGCCTGTGCGCCAACGTGCCCGGGCAGTGGGGCATCCAGACGGCGCTGGGCGGCTACCAGAGCATCGACGACCTGGTTTCACCCGGTGGCCGCCTTTGTCGCCAGCGGGACATTGCCCACGAACTGATCACCGCAATTCCCGGTGTCAGCTGCGTCAAGCCCAAGGCCGCGCTGTACATGTTTCCGCGCCTGGACCCGAAGATGTACCCGATCGTCGATGACCAGGAATTCATCTCCGAACTGCTGACCTCGGAAAAGGTACTGCTTGTACAGGGCACGGGCTTCAACTGGCCTCACCCCGACCACTTTCGCCTGGTCTTCCTGCCGCACGAGGATGACCTGCGCGAGGCCATCGGCCGTATCGCGCGCTTTCTTGACGGCTACCGCAAGCGGCATGGCAGCTGAATTGCCGGCGCCGGAGCA
>CAIZKA010000577.1 GCA_903933395.1 uncultured beta proteobacterium
TGGTTCCGCCGCAACTGCAACGACACCCTCAATCGAGTCTGCAGCGCCCAGGAAAAGGCCGACGTGATGGCCTGGCTGCTGAGCCTCAAATGATCAGGAGATTTTCATGACGATCCGCATTGCACTGCCCGTCCTGCTGGTTGCGCTTGCCCTGCCGGCCCACGCCGACAACTACAGCCTGCCGAAAAACGCCGCCTTCGAGGAAGAATGCGCCTCCTGCCACATGGCCTATCCGCCGCAGATGCTCGACGCCAATTCATGGCGTGCCGTGATGAACGGATTGTCGAAGCATTTCGGCTCCGATGCCAGCATCGACGAAAAACGCCGTATCGCCATCACCGACTTTCTGGTCGCCCATTCCGGCGGCCGCAAGACGGGAGACACGCGCGATGCCCAGGGCAAACCGCTGCTGCGCATCACTGAAACCGCGCGCTTCGACAAGAAGCATCGCGAAATAGCCGCAGCGACTTGGCAGCGCGCCTCGATCAAGAGCCCGGCCAATTGCACGGCGTGCCACGCGCAGGCAGCGGCAGGCGACTACAACGAACGCTCCATTCGCATTCCCAAGTGAGGACCGCCATGAACATCGAAGCCAAGCCCATCCGCGTCTGGGACCTGCCGACCCGCCTCTTCCACTGGTCACTGGTGGCGAGTTTCGCCATCGCATTCCTTACCGCGGAATCCGAAAAGTGGCGCGACATTCACGTCGCCGCCGGCTACACGCTCGCCGGGCTGATCACCTTCCGTCTGCTGTGGGGCTTTGTCGGCGGCGGCTATTCGCGCTTTGCCGAATTCCTGCCGACGCCGCGCACGATAGTCGACTACATCAAATCCCTGATGAATGGCAAGCCGCAGCACTATGTCGGTCACAACCCGGCCGGTGCGGTCGCCATCTTTCTGCTGCTCGGTTTTGGCGTCGCCGCCGCGGGCAGCGGCTGGGCCGTGTATGAAAATATGGGTGGGCACTTCATGGAAGAGCTCCACGAAGGCGCCTCCAATGGCATGATGGCGATTGTTGTCATCCACATTGCCGGCGTCATTGTCAGCAGCTGGCTGCACCACGAGAATCTGGTCCTCGCCATGATTACCGGCTGGAAGAAGATGCGCACTCCGACTCATGAGAATCCTGCTGGTTGAAGACGATGCCCTGCTCGGCGACGCGTTGCAGGTCGGCCTGCGCCAGGCCGACTACGCGGTTGACTGGGTCCGGGATGGCGTCAGCGCCGAGACCGCATTGCTGACCGGGGACTACGCTGCCGTGGTCCTCGATCTCGGTCTGCCGCGCCTGGATGGGCTGGAAGTACTGCGACACCTGCGGGCAAAGAAGAAAGCCCTGCCGGTACTGATCCTCACCGCTCGCGACACCGTCGATGACCGCATCCGCGGCCTCGACGCCGGTGCAGACGACTATCTGGTCAAGCCCTTCGATCTGGGCGAGCTGGCCGCCCGGCTGCGCGCGTTGCTGCGCCGTGCCGGAGGACAATCATCGCCCGTGCTCTCCGCCGCCGGCGTCACGCTCGATCCGGCCACGCGGCGTGTGGAATCAGACGGCAAGGAAATCGATCTGTCGGCCAAGGAGTACGCGCTGCTGCACGCCCTGATGCAACAACCGGGGCGCGCCCTGTCCCGGGCCCAGCTGGAACAGCATCTCTACGCCTGGGGTGATGAGATCGGCAGCAACACGGTCGAGGTCTACATTCATCACTTGCGGCGCAAGCTGGGCACGGACGTGATCCGCACCCTGCGCGGCATCGGCTACGTCATTGCCAAGGCGGGGACGCCGGCATGAAGCGTCCGCTCTCCCTGCGCGCACGACTGGTCGGGCTCACCCTGCTGGTGGTGGCCGGCGTCTGGCTGCTGACCGCCTTCATCACCTGGCGCGAAGCACGTCACGAACTGGTCGAACTGCTGGCCCATCCGCCGAGCACCAGCGCCGCCCACTTTGCCGAGGAGCGCGAAGAGGTGGCCGGCGAAATCGCCGAACAACTGCTCAAGCCGATGCTGTTCGCACTGCCCGCGCTGGCGCTGCTGCTGGCGATCGCCATCGGCCTTGCCCTGGCGCCCTTGCGCCAGCTTGCGCGCGACGTTGCCGAGCGCGCACCCGACCGGCTCGACCCGCTGCCCATCGACACCCTACCCGCGGAAGTCGAACCACTGGTGGCAAGGCTCAACAGCCTGTTCGCCGACATCATGCGGGCCCTCGAAAACGAACGCCGCTTCACCGCCGATGCCGCCCATGAACTGCGCACGCCACTGGCTGCGCTCAAGGCGCAGGCGCAGGTGGCGCTGGCTTCGGTCGACGCTGGGGAACGACA
>CAIZKA010000578.1 GCA_903933395.1 uncultured beta proteobacterium
GCGACCTGCCCCGCCAGATCGTCAGCCTGGAAAATGCAATGCTCGTCCCAGCCTACCTGGCCGGCAACGAAGATCATCTGCCCGCGCACCATCACGCCGTTGCTGTAGCCCTTGGGCTTGGCCCAGCCGGGCGGCTGCAAAATCTTCATTTGTTCTCTCCCTGGGTGATTTGGCGCAGCCTGAAGCGCTGCAGCTTGCCGGTCTCGGTGCGCGGCAGGCTGGCGACGAACTCCACCTGCCGCGGATATTTGTAGGGCGCAATGCTCTGCTTGACGTAGTCCTGCAATTCCTTCGCCGTCTCCGGCGTCGGTTCGTTTCCCGGCCTCAGTACGACGATGGCCTTGACCACCTGACCGCGCTCCTCGTCCGGCACGCCGATGACGCCGCACTCGGCGACCTTGGGGTGGCGCAGCAGGGCATCCTCGACCTCGGGCCCGGCGATGTTGTAGCCCGCCGAGATGATCATGTCGTCGGTGCGCGAATGGTAGTGGTAGTAGCCCTGCGCATCGAGCGAATAGGCGTCGCCGGTGTAGTTCCAGCCGCCCTTGACGTATTTCGCCTGGCGCTCGTCGGCCAGGTAGCGGCAGCCGGTGGGGCCTTTCACCGCCAGGTTGCCGACTTCACCGACCGGCGTCGGCCGGCCGTTGTCGTCCATGATGCAGGCGACGTAGCCGGGAACAACCTTGCCGGTGGCGCCCGGCAGCGCCTCCTTCTCGTCGGCCGAGATGAAGATGTGCATCAGTTCCGTGGCGCCGATGCCGTCGATCATCTCGATGCCGGTGGCTTCCTTCCACAGCGCGCGCGTCGCTGCAGGCAGCGCCTCGCCGGCCGACACGCATTTGCGCAGGCTGCTGGTGCGCAGGGGGCCGGCGATCGCGGCGATCGCACGGTATGAGGTGGGGGCGGTGAAAAGAATCGTAGCCTTGTACTTCAGCACCGCGTCGACCAGGTCCTGCGGCGCGCCCTGCTCCAGCAATACGGTCGAGGCGCCGATGGAGAGCGGAAACAGCAACAGGCCGCCGAGGCCGAAGGTGAAGGCCAAGGGCGGCGTGCCCATGAAGATGTCGTCGGGCGTGGCGCGCAGCACGTGGGGCGGCCAGCAGACACAGGAGGCCATGACGTCGCGGTGGAAGTGCATGGTCGCCTTGGGCTGGCCGGTGGTTCCCGAGGTAAAGGCGAGGATGCAGGTGTCGTCGCGCGCCGTGTCGACGTTCTTGAATTCGGCGGATTGTTTCGCCATCGCCGCTTCGAGCCCGTCGGCCGAGGCGTCATTGAACCAGCGGATGTGTTTCAGCTCCGGCGATTCGGCGGCGGCCAGCTTGAGTTCGTCGGCCAGACGCAGATCGCACAGGGCGTGCGTGACCTTGGCCTTGGCGATCACATGCTTGAGTTCCTTGGCGCGCAACAGCGGCATGGTCGCCGTGGCGACAGCGCCGACTTTCATCACCGCGAACCAGCAGGCGGCCATCATCGGATTGTTGGGCGCGCGCAGCAGCACGCGGTTGCCGGGAACCACGCCGAGATCCTTCACCAGCAGATTGGCGATGCGGTTGGCGCGCTCCTGGAGGTCGGCGTAGGTCCAGCGCAGCCCGGGGGCCTGGATGCAGACGCGGTCGCCGCGCCCTTCGGCGACGTGCCGGTCGAGCAGCGGCCAGGCGCAGTTGAGCCGCTCGGGAAACTTCAGTTCCGGCAGGTCGAAGAGGAACTCCGGTTGTTGTTCCACCGGCGGCAGGTTGTCGCGGGTAAAGGTATCGACATGGGCGCTGTAAGTCATGTCATTCATCCCCGGCTGGAGCAGTTCCCTTAACGTGAAACTCGCGCAAGCGACTCGCGACGCTCCCCTCTCCCCAACCCTCTCCCACAAGGGGAGAGGGAGCTGTACTCCCCTCCCCCCTCGCGGGGGAGGGGCCGGGGGAGAGGGGGCGGCGGTGGCACGGCTTTCATTCGCATTAAATCCTCACACCAAGTCGATAGCCTTCCTGAATCGCCGCGTCGAGGCCGCGCGGCACCGTGGCGTCGCCGCCGCCGTGCAGCTCGTCGACCATCCACTGGAACTCGTGGAACAGGTCGTGGTTGGCCTTGCGCGGGCTGGAGACGATGACACTATCGCAAGGGATGAACTGCTCGCCCTTGGGCGTCTTCACCGTCGCACCTTCCTTCGTCACCTTGACCAGGCTCGCCAGGGTCACGGTCTGGATGCCGAGTTCATCGACCCAGGCGGTATGGCGCCACTTGAAGGTCGGCATGATGTCGCCGCCGATGCGCTTTTCCTTTTCGATCACCGTGACTTCGTGCCCGCCCTTGGCGAGAAACTCCGAAATCGTCAGGCCGATCATGCCGCCGCCTATCATCACCACGCGCTTGCCCGGCTTGAAGCGCCCATGCGCCACTTCCAGCGCATCGATTAGCAATTCGGCGCCTTCGAGATACTGGAACACTGCCATGTCGGTGCGCGATCCGGCCGCGACGATGCAGACGTCGTATTCGTGCAAGACACTCCTCATGAACTTGGCGTTGGCCTCGGTATTCAGGCGCACTTCGACGCCGAGCTTCTTCGCCATGACGCCGTAGTACTTGATGACATCCTGCAGGTCGGCGGGACGCGCCAGGTCGTTGGCGGCGTAAGCCCCAAGATTGCCGCCGATCTTGTCGGCCTTGTCGAACACCGTTACCGTGTGGCCGCGGCGGCGGGCGGTAATGGCGGCTTCCATGCCGGCCGGACCGGCGCCGATGATCATGATGCGCTTCTTTTCGGTGGCCTCGGTGACATGGTATTCGGGCTCGACCTCGTGGCCGAGCATCGGGTTCATGGTGCAGGTATACGGCAGGTCGCGGAACAGGCGTGACAGGCAGTTGAGCGAACCGATGCAGGGACGCACTTCCTCCATGCGGTCTTCGGCCGCCTTGTGGATCATCTCGGGGTCGGCCAGCAGGGGGCGGCAGACTTCCCAGTAGTCGAACACCTCGTCCTTCACGCACTGGTTGGCCATGGCC
>CAIZKA010000579.1 GCA_903933395.1 uncultured beta proteobacterium
CAGTTCGCAGCGGGCGACGCCGCTCCAGCCGCCGCGGCGCCGGTTGGGTTCCTCGAACCATGCCGCTTCGAGTTGCCACAGCGCATCGAAATCCAGCAGGCCGTTGTGGGCCAGGATGGAGCGCCAGTGCCCGGCGACAAAGTCATCCATGGACAATCAGGGCTTTTCTACGCGCAGCACATAGGTGCGCCACTTGTCCCAGTATTTCAGGAAGTCGACATGGCCGACGACCTGCAGGCCGGCTTCGGCAAACTCGCTTTCGATCGCGGCTCGTTCGACGAGGAAGCGGTCGCGCGGGGCTTCCGTGCCGCGTTCGCGCATTTTGCGTTCCTGTTTGAGCTGATGGCGCCAGGCGCGAAAGTTGCCGTCCACCCAGAGCGAGACTATGACCGTGCCGGCGCTGACGCGGGCAAACTCCTTCAGCATCAGAACCCGGTCTTCGCTTTTCTGGATGTGGTGCAGCAGCCGTATGCAGAAAACGCAGTCGGCGAAATTGTCCGGCAGGCCGGTGGCGAATGCCGAACACTGGAAGGCCTTTTCGATGCGCGCCGTGACCGCCGCCGGGCGCAGCGCCATGCCCGTATCCAGCATGTCCCGGCTGTTGTCCGCCGCATAAATCCTGCGGCCCGGCTCCTCGGCCAGCATTCCCCAGAAGCGGCCGGTGCCGCAGGGCAGGTCGAGGACCGTTTTGGGGCGCCCGGCCATGACCAGGGCCTTGCGCGCATTGTCGATTTCCCGCCAGGTCGACAAACGACGCCAGAAGCCCGTGTTGTGCTTTTCGAAATACTTTTTCGCGTGTTCGGGATCGTATTTTTCGGCGAACTCGTACTTGGGCTGCGAACTGTTGTCAGGGGTGGTCATTTAGGGTCGGTGAGGAAGGGAGGAGAGTCGGCGCCGGCGGCACGGCGCGCCGTGCCACCACTAGCTGGGACGCCATTATAGAGAAGTCCGCCCGCCCCCCCCGCCGCGCTCTTCGGGGGGGCAGTTGAAATTACCCTCCCGGCGTGCGGCATCCGTCGAGAATGTCCATTGCCGGACGATAGACTGATGTCTTGACTTCCAGAAAACCGAGCATCGTGTGGGCGAGGTTGTCGTGAGTGAAACGGGTGTCGCGCTTCTTCTGCAAGGCAGTCATATCGACCTGGTCGTAACCGCCGCCGAACCACATGACGGCCGGCACATGCAGTTGCGCCTCGGGCGCGATGGCGCGCGGCAGGCCGTGCAGGTAGACCCCGTTTTCGCCCAGCGACTCGCCGTGGTCGCTCATGTAGAGCATCGCCGTCTCGAACCTGCTTTGATTCGCTTTCAGCAGTTCGATGACCTTGCCGAGGAAGAAATCCGTGTAGAGGATGGCGTTGTCGTAGGCGTTGCCGATCTCCTCGCGGCTGCACTGGCTGAGATCGGCGCTTTGGCAGGCGGGCTTGAACTTTTCGAAGGCCGGCGGATAGCGCTTGTAATAGGCCGGCCCGTGGTTGCCCATCTGGTGCAGGACAATCAGGATGTCGCCCTTGGGGTGCGCCTCGATGTAGTCCTGGACCGCCGGCAGCATGCCGACGTCGCGGCATTCCGGGTCGCACACCGGATTCACCTCCGGCGATTTGTAGCTCTTGTACGGCACGCGCAGCGCCACGTCCTTCGAGTCGGAATTGTTGTCCAGCCAGAGCACGTTGACCCCGGCGCGCTGCAGCACGTCGAGCACGTTTTCCTGGGCTGCCGCCGATTTTGTATCGAACTTGGCCGTACCGATCAGGGAGAACATGCACGGCACCGATACGGCCGTCGAGGTGCCGCACGCCCAGAAATTCGGGAAATTGACGACACCGGCCCGGCGCAACTGCGGATTGGTGTCGCGCTCGTAGCCGTTGAGCGAAAAGCGGTCCGCCCGCGCGGTCTCGCCGATCACCAGGATGAACAACTCGCGGTGGGTGGCATCGTGCGGCAGGATGTGCGCGTCATCGCCGATCACCGTCACGGCCTGACCGCTCTTTGCGGCGAAGGTGCCGACGGCAAACAGGACGGTCGAGTACATGTAGGTGGCGGGGTTGGTGAAGAACCGCAGCGACTTGTGCTGCCGGATGAAAGACGCATAAAACCCGCCGAATGCGAGCACCGTCCCTACCATCAGCAGCGCGATGATCGCCAGCAGTTTGCCGCGCGCGATCGTCTCGACCCGCACGCCGCGCCAGCGCAGGGGAAGCCGGGCGACGGCGATGGCCGGGATGACGCCGAGCACGACGAAGTAGGCAAGCAGCCTGAAGTTGAGCAGGTCCAGCGCTTCCGCCACGTTTGTCTGCGCCGCGTTCTCCAGCATCTCGGTGTTGATGATGACGCCGTAGCTGTCCATGAAGCAGGCGGCAAGGGACGACAGCAGCAGGATGGCGATCAGCACCGGCTTGGTCGTGCGCCCGAAGCAGGTCAGCGCCAGCAGCAGAACGCTTATCGCCGTGACCATGATGGCAAGCGATATCAGCGCCGGGGCATTGCCGGCCGTTAACTGATAGGTATCCAGCACCTTGCCGAAAAAGCTGAGGTTGCCGGCCGCGGTCAGGAACACCGCCACCAGCACTATCAGGGTATTGCTGGTCAAGCCCTGCTCGGGCAATCGGAATCGCATAAGTGCGCTTTTCAGCGAGTTATCTGAAACGGAACCTCTTCATCCCGCCAGCACCAGTCCCCATACCGCCGCCACGTTGATCAGGCTGACCAGCACCGCGGCGCTGCCGATATCCTTGGCGCG
>CAIZKA010000580.1 GCA_903933395.1 uncultured beta proteobacterium
CGCTGGATGATCTCGCCCTCGCCCGACTTGGGCTCGGCCAGCGACCAGACGCGAAAGCCTCCATCGTCACCATGGCTGCGTAGCGCGCAGGAGATGACCACCACGCGCTGCAGGTGCAGCGGCAGGAAATCGCTGCCGTTCTTTGCACGCTGCCGCTGGAAGGCGAACTCGGCGACCTCCGCATCGGCCAGCGTCGCCGAAAGTTCGTGCAGCTTGCGCAGGCCGGCGATGTCCGGGATGGTCTCAATGTCGAAGACGAGGACGGGAGTCATGGGCTGGGTTCCGTTGGTGACGCGAAAAGTCGGCGCTGGCGATACGGCGATTCTATAATCCGCCACCATGTTAGCCGAAGAAAAAGACGAAGACAGCCGCCAGGGCATACAGTCCATCGAGGTCGGCATGCCGCTGCTGCGGGTGCTGGCCGATCACGGCGCGCCGATGATGCTGCGCGACCTTGCCAACGAGTCCGGCATGCCGGCCGCCAAGGCTCACCGCTACCTGGTCAGCTTCATCCGCACCGGACTGGTCACCCAGGACAAGCTTTCGGGCCGCTACGATCTCGGCCATTTTGCCCTCGACCTTGGCCTGGCCAGCCTTGCCCGGCTCGACGCGGTGCGCGTGGCCAGCCCCGTACTGGACGCGCTGGCCGAAGAAATCGGCGAAACCGTCGCCCTCGCGGTATGGGGCAACATGGGACCCACCATCGTGCGCTGGGTCGAATCGCGCCGCCCGGTGACAGTCAATCTGCGCACCGGCGCGGTCATGCCGCTGCTGCACTCCGCAATCGGCCTGTGCTTCGTGACCTTCTTCGATTCGCCGCTGCTGCAGCGTCGGGTCGATGAAGAACTGCTGATCAACGCCCGCGGCGAAGAACCGCGGGGACCGGTTACGCGCGCCCAGCTCGACGAACTGACCGCCGACTTCCGCAAACACGGCATGTCGCGCGTGGCGGGAACCTTGATTCCGGGCATCAACGCATTCTCGGCACCGGTCTTCAACCACGAGGGAAAAATGGCGCTGGCGATCACCGGGCTCGGCCCCGCCGGCCTCATGCCGCCGAACTGGAGCGGCCCGATCCCGAAAGCGATTCGCGCCGCCGCACTTGGCATCTCGCGCCAGATGGGTTGGCGACCAGTGGCTGCCGGCAAGCGCCTTTGACCCGATGCCGCACTCGCGCGCGTTAATGCAAGGGAATTTCACTCTGGCCATTCCTCCTCGAACTGTGCCTTTCAGGCACATTTTTTCCCACTGTCTGATCCTCGCGCTTGTGGCCGGGCTAGTCCTTCAGGGCTGCAGCGCCGTGCGCCTCGGCTATGGCAATGCCGACAGCCTTGCCCGCTGGTGGATGGACCAGTACCTCGACCTTTCGCCGGAGCAGGACGCGCTGAGCCGCGAGCGCCTGGCCCGCTTGTTTGCGTGGCACCGCAAGACCCAGTTGCCCGACTACGTCGCCCTGCTGCGCCAGGGCAAGGCCTTTGCCGCCGGCCAGCCAACGGCAAGCGATGCGCTGGTGCTGGGCGACAACATCATCCGCCGCGTGCGGGTGTTCGCCGAGCAGGCGACGCCGGACGTCGCCGATCTCCTGGCCACCCTGACCCCCGCCCAGATCGACCGCATGGCGGCGCGCTTCGCTGACAAGAATGCCGATCTCGCCAAGGACATGCGCCTTGCGGACGGCGATGCGGCACAGAACAAGGCGCGTTACAAACGCCTGCTGGAACGCGCCGAATACTGGCTCGGCGACTTCAGCAACGAGCAGGAAAGCAACTTGCGGCGCATGGTCGAAACCCAGGATCCTGGCGGCCAGTTCTGGTTCGACGAAAGGCTGCGCCGCCAGCGCGAACTGCTGGACCTGATGCGCCAGGTGCAAGGCGAGCGCCCGCCGCGCGAGCGCATCATCGCGCTGCTGCGCGACTACGCGGCCCGCTTCGACCTGCCCGCCGATCCGGCACGACTGGCGCGGGCCCAGGCCATGCGCCGCGCCTCGGCGGAGCTCACCGTAGCCATCCTCGCCATGGCGACGCCGGTGCAGCGCGAGCATGCCCGGCAGAAGTTCGATGACCTGATCCACGATTTCACCGAGCTGTCGCAGGCCGGATAGTTCCGCCGGCGATGGACAGCCGGCCGCCGGCTCGCTATGCTGCGCGCCTTGCCCCGTGCAGCACAGTCCGCTGCCTTGCATGTCCCCGAACCGCCGGATCCGGAGGGACCTCCACATGCAGACCGAAAGCTTCATCCCGGGCAAGGACGCCTCGCTCGAATCCTCGATCGCTACCATGCAGGGCAAGCTCGACAAGCTCGGCTTCCATGTCGAGGAGCGCTCCTGGCTGAATCCGGTGGATGGCGTCTGGTCGGTGCATGTGCGCGACCGCGACTGCCCGCTGCTATTAACCAACGGCAAGGGCGGCTCGCGGCTGGCGGCGCTGGCCAGCGCCCTGGGCGAATTCTTCGAGCGCCTGTCCTGCAATTACTTCTGGACGCATTACTACCTCGGCGACCAGTTCGCCCGCCGCGACTTTGCCCACTATCCGCGCGAGCAGTGGTTCCAGCCCGGCCCGCACGGCGAGTGGCCGGAGCAACTGCTGACGCCCGAACTGCGCGAGCTTTACGATCCGGATGGCAGCATCGATGCCAACACGCTGGTTGACTTCAACTCCGGCGACAGCGAGCGCGGCATCTGCGCCCTGCCCTACGTTCGCCAGCGCGACGGCGCCATAGTCTGGTTCCCGGTCAATCTGATCGGCAACCTGTATGTCAGCAACGGCATGTCGGCCGGCAACACCGAGATGGAGGCTCGCAGCCAGGCCCTGTCGGCAATTCTCGAGCGCCACATCAAGTTCCGCATCATCAGCGAAGGGCTGTGCCTGCCCGATGTGCCGGAGGCTGTCATCGCGCGCTATCCGCGCATCGCGGCAGGGATTGCCGGCCTGCGCGCCGCCGGCTTCGGCATCCTGGTCAAGGATGGCTCAGGCTAGGCGGCGAATATCCGGTGATGAACGTCACGCTGCTGCATCCCGCGGACCAGGGCTGCTTCTCCAGCTTCGGCGCCCACCCGCGCTTCGAGATCGCGCTGGAGCGCGCGCTGACTGAGCTGCTGCAGGGGCGCGGTCTCGACGCGCTGGCCGGCTTTCCCCCGCCCGGCTTCGATCTCGACGAAATCGCCGCCTCGCCCAACATCGAAATCCACTTCGTCGATTCCAGCGGCATCATCAGCTGGAACTTCCTCGGCGACACGCCGGACTTCGAATTCTGCGACTGGAATTTCAGCAATACCACGGCCGAGGACTATCACTGGCTGATCGAGCGCATCCACCGCTGCGGCCACGACGTTTACGTGGCCGACTTCACGCATCTCGGCGTCTATGCCTGCCGCATCCTGGTGCCGGGCATGTCGGA
>CAIZKA010000581.1 GCA_903933395.1 uncultured beta proteobacterium
AACGAGCGCATCCGCATGCTGCGCGACCGCCTGCTCAAGGGCCTGATGGACATCGAGGAAACCTACATCAACGGCGACATCGAGCAGCGCGTGCCGCACAACCTCAACGTCAGCTTCAATTTCGTCGAGGGCGAGTCCCTGATCATGGCGATCAAGGACATCGCCGTGTCGAGCGGTTCGGCCTGCACCTCGGCCAGCCTGGAACCTTCCTACGTGCTGCGTTCGCTGGGCCGTTCGGACGAACTGGCGCACAGTTCCATCCGCTTCACCCTCGGCCGCTTCACGACGCAGGAGGAGGTCGATTTCACCATCAAGCTGCTGCACGACAAGCTGGGCAAGCTGCGCGACCTCTCCCCGCTCTGGGAGATGTACAAGGAGGGTGTCGATCTGAGCACCGTCCAGTGGGCAGCGCATTGATGCGGCTTGCCGCATCTGTGAGCTGCCCTGCAGGGGAATTAAAGAACCCACCTCCCAACCCCCGCCCCGGGGGGCGGGGGCGACTAGTCAGAAATACTTAAGGAGTTGCACCATGGCATATAGCGAAAAAGTCCTGGAACACTACGAAAACCCGCGCAACGTGGGTTCCTTCGCCAAGGACGACGAAGGTGTTGCCACCGGCATGGTCGGCGCGCCGGCCTGCGGCGACGTCATGAAGCTGCAGATCAAGGTCGGCAAGGACGGCATCATCGAGGATGCCAAGTTCAAGACCTACGGCTGCGGCTCGGCGATCGCCTCGTCGTCGCTGGTGACCGAGTGGGTCAAGGGCAAGACCCTGGACCAGGCGCTGGACATCAAGAACACCCAGATCGCCGAAGAACTCGCGCTGCCGCCGGTCAAGATCCACTGTTCCATCCTCGCCGAGGATGCGATCAAGGCCGCCGTT
The DNA here is from genome assembly GCA_903933395.1 of uncultured beta proteobacterium. GTDB lineage: Bacteria > Pseudomonadota > Gammaproteobacteria > Burkholderiales > Rhodocyclaceae > Sulfuritalea. The sequence continues at coordinate 884 of CAIZKA010000581.1, forward strand.
GCGGATTACAGAAAGAAACAGGGAGCCTGAGATGAGTGCCTGCACCACACCCGCGGCCGATAATACCGTCCTTCCCGAGGTTCCCCCGGCCAGCTGGCTGGGCAGCGAGAGCGCCAGTCCGGTGACGCTCAGCGTGCGCGCCGCCGACCACATAGCAAAATACATCGCCAAGCGCGGCAAGGGCATCGGCATCCGTCTCGGCGTGCGCACTTCGGGTTGCTCGGGCATGGCCTACAAGCTTGAATTTGCGGATGCCCCGAATCCCGAGGACATCGAGTTCCTCAGTCACGGTGTCAAGGTGCTGGTCGATCCGAAGAGCCTGCCCTATCTGGCCGGCACCGAACTCGACTATGCGCGCGAAGGCCTCAACGAGGGGTTCAAATTCAACAATCCGAACGTGAAGGATGCATGCGGCTGCGGCGAGTCGTTCACAACGTGACGCGCGTTCGATGACCACGTTCGACCTGAATTTCGCTGCCGACCACTTTACGCTGTTCGGCCTGCCGCAGTTGCAGGCCCTCGATCAGGAAAGCCTCGACAACTCTTTTCGTGCGATCCAGTCCCGGGTGCACCCCGACAAGCACGCGCATGCGTCCGAGTCCGACCGCCGGCTTGCCATGCAATGGGCAACGCGGATCAACGAGGCCTTCCAGACCCTGAAGTCGCCCGGCCGGCGCGCGCGCTATCTGCTGCAACTGCTGGGCCACGATCCTCAGATCGAAAGCAACACGGCAATGCCCGCGGAATTCCTGATGAGCCAGATGGAATTGCGGGAAGCCGTGGAGGAAGCCCGTGCGGCGGCCGACGA
>CAIZKA010000582.1 GCA_903933395.1 uncultured beta proteobacterium
CTGGCCGGCCTCATGGTCACCTCGAAGAATCCGAACGACTACGCGATCGTCGGCGAGGTGCTGAACATCGAGCCGATCGCCATCATGCTGCGCCGCGAAGACCCGGCCTTCAAGAAAGTGGTCGATGACGCCGTGATCGGGCTGATGAAAAGCGGCGAAATCGACAAGCTCTACGCCAAGTGGTTCATGAACCCGATCCCGCCCAAGGGTGCCAACCTCAACTTCCCGATGAGCGACAAGCTGAAGGAACTCATCAAGGCGCCGAGCGATGCGCCGGCCGAAGCCTATAACAAGAAGTAAGAGTCGGCGCCGGCGGCACGGCGACAGGCTTCAAGACCTGCGCCGTACCGCCGCCTCACGAACATGAACTATCACTGGAACTGGGGCATCTTCCTCGAGCAGGTCAAGGGCGGGGATGAAACCTACCTCGACTGGCTGCTGACCGGCTTCGGCTGGACGGTAGCGGTTTCGCTCTCGGCCTGGGTGATCGCCCTCACGCTCGGCATCCTCTTCGGCCTCCTGCGCACGGTGCCCTCCAAGGCGCTCGTGGCCGTGGCGACCGCGTGGGTCGAACTGTTCCGCAACATCCCCCTGCTGGTGCAGATGTTCCTCTGGTTCTTCGTCGTGCCCGAACTGCTGCCCGCCGACTGGGGGCTGTGGGTCAAGCAGGAGATGCCGGCCAAGGAATTCTTCACCGCGACGATCTGCCTCGGCCTGTTCACCTCGTCGCGCGTCGCCGAGCAGGTGCGTGCCGGCATCCAGGCCCTGCCCGGCGGCCAACGCATGGCCGGGCTGGCCATGGGCCTGACCCTGCCGCAGACCTACCGCTACGTGCTGCTGCCGACGGCACTGCGCATGGTGGTGCCGCCGCTGACCTCGGAGTTCATGAACGTGTTCAAGAATTCTTCGGTGGCCTTCGCCATCGGAGTCATGGAACTCACCTTCCAGGCCCGGCAGATGCAGGAGGACTCGGAGCAGGGCATCGAGACCTTCCTCGCCGTCACCCTGCTCTATTTCATCTGCGCCTTCACCGCCAACCGCATCATGGCCGTCATCGAGCGCCGCACGCGGATTCCCGGCACCATCGCGGGCCAGCACTGACTTTCATGCTACGAACTGCACCCCTGATGACGGAACAGGACAAAGTCGGCATAAAGGCCCGCCCCTCCCATCCGCTTCGCGGCCCACGGCTGGCTTTGCACAGCCAGCCGGCTGCGGCGGCGCAGCGCGTGCGCTGCGAAACCCCGCCTCGCCCCCTCGCGGGGAGGCTATCAGTTAGCTCGCTTCGCTCGACTGTTAGATGTCGCTCTGATCTAGAGGCTTCACGCTAATGCACGGCGATTTCGACTTCAGCGTCCTCAGCGCCAGCCTGCCCTTCCTGTGGACCGGGCTGCAGTTCACGCTGAAGCTGACCATCGTCGCCATGCTCGGCGGCATCGCGCTCGGCACGCTGCTGGCGCTGGCCCGCCTGTCGCCGGTCGCGCCGCTGGCCAAGGCGGCCTCCTGGTATGTCAA
>CAIZKA010000583.1 GCA_903933395.1 uncultured beta proteobacterium
GCGGGCCTCAAGGAAGTCCTCACCAGCCGCGCCTTCTGGCGTTACGCGCCGCAATCGACGCTGATCATCGGCGGCTTTCTCGCCTTGCAGGGGCTGTGGGCCGTACCCTGGCTGATGAACTTCGCCGGCCTTTCGCGCGAAGCGGCGGCCCACCATCTGCTGCTGATGGGCAGCGGCATGTTGACCGGATTTCTCGCCATCGCCTTCGGTGTTGCCCCGCTCGCCGCGCGGGGGCTCGGCCCTCTGCGACTGCTGCAGGGGGGCATGGGAATCGGGCTGCTGGCCACTTTGTTCATCGTGCTTGGCACGAGCCCCGGGGAGCCGCTGTGGTTCATCTTCGGCCTGGTATTTTCAGTCGGCAATCTGGCCTACGCCCTGCTGCAGGGCGACTTCAGCGCCGCGCTGGCAGGGCGCGTGAATACCGCGCTGAACCTGATGGTCTTCGTCGGCGCATTCAGCATCCAGTGGGGTTTCGGCGCCATGGTGGATGTCCTGCAGGCCGCCGGACATGTGCCGCGCGCGGCTTACCAGATCACCTTCGGCGGACTGCTGGTTCTGCAGGTGATGAGCTGGTTCTGGTTTCTGCGGAGACGCTAAAACGCAGCGTAGCGGAGTTTCAGTGGAGGCTAATGCCGGCTCTATTGGCGTTAAGTGCAACGGCCGTAACTAAAACTCCAGCGGGTCCACGTCCAGATGCCAGCGCAGGCCGGCCGGCATCTTCTGTGCATACAGCTTTTCCATCCACGCCGCGAGGAAGGCCTGCAGCGCCGGACGGCTCAGCGATTCGACCAGCAGTTGGCCGCGCTCCAGGGTCATCAGGCGCTGCAGGCGCATCGGCACCGGATCGTAGAGCGTGACGCCGTCAGCAAGCGGCTCGGCGGCCTTGCGCGCGGCGGCGAGAAAATCCAGCGCCTGTTCCATGGACCGCGCTTCGGCGCGCAGCATGGCCTGGAAGCTGAAGGGCGGAAAGCCGGCGATGCGGCGTTCGTCCAGCTGGTTTTGCGCGAAGCGCGCGTAGTCGTGGTCGACCAGCGCCCGGTACAGCGGATGGTCGGGGTACTCGGTCTGGATCAGCACTTCGCCGGGCAGGTCGGCGCGTCCGCTGCGGCCGCCGACCTGCATCAACTGGGCGAACAAGCGTTCCGGCGCGCGAAAGTCGGCGGCGAACAGTGCGGCGTCGGCGCCCACGGCGCCGACCAGCGTGAGCAGCGGGAAGTCGTGGCCCTTGGCCAGCATCTGGGTGCCGACCAGGATGTCGGCTTCGCCGGCGTGAATGGCGGCCAGGAGGACCTGCCACTTCTTCGGAGTGTTCGCCGAATCGCGGTCGATGCGCAAGACGCGGGCAGAAGGAAAGCGTTCGACGAGCATGGTTTCGAGGCGCTGCGTGCCGCGCCCGAAAGGCAGCAGGTCGACGTTGCCGCAATCGGGGCAGGCGCGCGGCACGCGCGCTTCGAAGCCGCAGTGATGGCAGCGCAGGCGCCCGTCCGCCAGGTGCAGCACCAGGTTGGCGGCGCAGCGCTGGCAGCGCGAGATCCAGCCGCAGGGCGGGCAGGCCAGCACCGGTGCGTAGCCGCGCCGGTTGAGAAAGACCAGGCTCTGCTCGCCGCGGTCAAGACGCAACTGCAGGCCGACTAGCAGCGCGGCGGAAAGCCCTTCCTGCAACTTCTCGCGCCGCGTGTCGACGATGCGCACCACGGGCATGGCGTCCGCCACGGCACGCTCGGGCAGTTCCAGCATTTGGTAGCGCCCGGTCCCGGCATGGTGGAAGGTTTCCAGCGAGGGCGTCGCGGAACCCAGGACAACGGGGATGTTCAATTGATGCGCGCGCCAGATCGCCACATCGCGGGCCGAATAGCGCAGGCCTTCCTGCTGCTTGAAAGAGGCATCGTGCTCTTCATCGACGACGATCAACTGCAGGCGCGGCAGCGGCATGAATACCGAGAGCCGGGTGCCGAGCACGATCTGGGCGCGTCCTGTGAGCGCCTCGATGAAGCCGCGCGCCCGCGCCGCGTCACCCATGCCGCTGTTGGCGCACACCACGTGAGCGGCGGGAAAGCGCGCCGCGACGCGGCCTTCGAGCTGCGGCGTCAGGGCGATCTCGGGCACCAGCATCAGGGCCTGGCCGCCGTGTGCGAGGACGGCATCGATGGCGCGCAGATAAACCTCGGTCTTGCCGCTACCGGTGACGCCATGCAGCAGCATGACCTGAAAACCGGCCTGACCGACGATGGCCGCCACCGCCGCCGCCTGCGCAGCCATCAAACGCGGCAATTCAATAGCCGGCGGCGACGGTACGGCGCTTGAGGATGCCGGCGGCTTTTTCATGCGCGGCAGCTTGCCGCGTCGCAGCATCGGCGGCAGGGCGAAGGAAGTCACTTCTCCAAGAGGGGTCTGGTAGTAGCGCGCGCAAAATTCGCAGAGCGCCAGCCACTCGGCCGGCAAGGCCGGCATGTCGCGCAGGATCGCGACCACTTCTTTCAGCCTGGCATCCGGCTGATCGCTCGCCGTCGCCAGCTCGACGATCACGCCGGTGCGCAATCCCGTACCGAAAGGCACGGTCACCCGGCGGCCGATGTCGCTTTCGCCGGCGCCCGGCGCGAGGTAGTCGAACAGCCGCGGCAGCGGCAGATCAAGGGCGACGCGAACGATGTTCATGCCGCGTCAGATGCTTGGAAACTAATACTCGAGAAAGCTTTGGCATAAGCCCTCAACTCGTTGCTGCAAATGAGAAAATTGCTTACCCACAAATTCTGTGGATAACTTTGTGAGTAAGGATGCGGCCCGACCCCTAAGTGACCGTCCGGCAAGGGCCTTTTCATCTTTGTGCAATATTTGAACAAAATAATGTCGTTCAAAAACAGTTGGTTATAGATGGTCGTCCGAAGGGTCCCAGGTTTTTGCGGAAACTACGAGGTCTCAAGGCTTTCTGTGAGTAAGTCAACAGGCAGAGGCATTTTTTGCCCCTCCCCGCAAGCCTTGCGGGACGGGCCTTTTCGGGCTGGCAGGCGGTCCGGACCACGCCCCCGTTGGCCTAAAAAATCAGGCCCCCGCAAAACCGCGCCGGCTGTGGCTGTGCACGGTGTCAACCAGAATTTTTACGTTTTCCGGCGGGGTGAATTGGGAAATTCCATGGCCGAGATTGAACACGTGGCCGCCGGATTTCCGGCTTTCCTCCGCGTCGCTGCAAAAACTGTCCAGCACGCGCCGCGCTTCCGCCGCCACCTTCTCCGGCGAGGCGAACATGGCCATCGGGTCGAAATTGCCCTGCAGTGCAACACGGTCGCCGACACGCCGCCGCGCTTCGCCCAGATCTGTAGTCCAGTCGAGGCCCACGGCATCGCAGCCGATGTCGACGATCGCTTCCAGCCACTGGCCGCCGCCCTTGGTGAAGACGATGCAGGGCACGCGCTCGCCATCGTGTTCGCGCTTGAGCCCGGACACGATGCGCTGCATGTAGCCCAGCGAGAACTCGCGGTAGGCCGCGTGCGACAGGACGCCACCCCAGGAATCGAAAATCATCACGGCCTGGGCGCCGGATTCGATCTGGGCGTTGAGGTAGTCGGTCACCGCCGTGGCGGTCACATCCAGAATGCGATGCAGCAGGTCGGGGCGGTCGTAGAGCATGGTCTTGATCGTGCGGTAATCCGTCGCCGAGCCGGAGCCGCCTTCCACCATGTAGCTGGCGAGGGTCCACGGGCTGCCGGTAAAGCCGATCAGC
>CAIZKA010000584.1 GCA_903933395.1 uncultured beta proteobacterium
ATATTGGGCAAGCCGACCCAGGGCAGATAACCCATGCGGTGCATCAGGCGCCACGACCACGGCGACATCTTGTAGGCGATCACCATCGGACGGCCGACCAGCGCGGTTTCCAGCGTGGCGGTGCCGCTGGCAACCAATACGGCATCGCTGGCGGCGACGGCGTCCGCCGCATGGCCGAACATCAGGGTAAAGGGCAGTTCATCGGCCTTCAGTTTCCACAGTGCCGTCTCGAACTGCAGCCGCGTCTCGCGCGAAACCAGCGGTACCAGGAACTGCAAGCGCGGCTGGGATTCGAGCAAGAGCTTGGCGGTTTCGATGAAGGTCTCGGCCATGAAATGCAGTTCGGCCTGACGGCTGCCCGGCAGCAGGGCAATCACCGGCCGGTCGGCCGCCACGCCGAGGCGTTCGCGCACCGCTTGCCTGTCTATGTGCAGAGGAATCACATCGGCCAGCGGATGTCCGACATAGCTGCATTTGACCCCGGTGCCGCGGTAAAGCTCCGGTTCAAAAGGATAGAGGGCAAGAATGTGGCTCACCGAACGAACTATCTTGTGCATCCGGCTCCGGCGCCAGGCCCAGATCGACGGGCTGACGAAATGAATGGTGGCAATGCCGGCGGCCTTGAGGCGCTTTTCCAGCCACAGGTTGAAGTCGGATCCGTCGACGCCGATGAAGACATCCGGCTTGTCCTGCAGCAGCCGGCGCAGGAGTTGGCGCCGCATGCGGGCAATGGCGCGATAGTGCCGCAGCACCTCGGCATAGCCGCGCACGGCCAGCATCTCGGCGGGCCACAGCGAATCGAAGCCCTCGCGCTGCATCTTCGGGCCACCGATGCCGTAGAACTTCGCATCCGGCAGATGCTTCTTCAGTGCGCCGATGAGGTGCGCTGCAAGCTGGTCGCTGGAGGCTTCTCCCGCGACCATGGCAATCCTTGGAACCTGTCTCATGGAATCAGCGAATTATCCCGCGTCCGGGCACGGCGAGAAAGTCCGTGAGCAAGGCCAGTTCGGGCACGGCAGCCAGATCGGATTCGATGGCGGCGCGGGCCTCGTCAAGTTTCAAGCCGCGCTTGTAAAGCGTCTTGTAGGCGCGCTTTACCGCGGCCACGGACTCGACCGGATATCCCCGCCGCTTGAGGCCCTCGGCATTGATGCTGCGCGGTACGCCGGGGTTGCCGGCCGCTATGACGAAGGGCGGCAGATCCTGGAAGAGCACGCAGCCGACTCCCGTGAAGCTGTGGGCGCCGACGCGCACGAACTGGTGCACTCCGGTGAATCCGCCGAGGATCGCCCAGTCCCCGACATGCACGTGACCGGCGAGTTGCGTGTTATTGGCGAAGATGGTCTGGTTGCCTACCTGGCAGTCGTGCGCCACATGGACATAGGCCATGATCCAGTTGTCATTGCCCAACCGCGTCACACCTACATCCTGCACCGTGCCGCAATTGAAGGTGCAGCTCTCGCGTATGGTGTTGCGATCGCCAATCTCCAGGCGCGTCGGCTCGCCGGCGTATTTCTTGTCCTGCGGCGACTCGCCGATGGAGCAGAACTGGAATATGCGGTTGTCGCAGCCGATCCGGGTATGGCCGGTGATCACCACATGCGGACCGATCACGGTGCGATCACCGATCTCGACATGCTCGCCGACGAGCGAATAGGGGCCGACGACGACGCCGCTGCCAAGCCGCGCCGCGGGATGGACGATGGCCGTCGGATGCACGCTCATGAGGATGTCGGTCGCATGGCGCACATCAGGTCGGCCTCGGCCGCCACCTGGCCATCGACTTTCGCCGTCGCCGAATATTTCCAGATGCCGCGCCGGGTCGTTTCGATCCGGACATCGATGATCAACTGATCGCCGGGGCCGACCGGCTTCTTGAAGCGCGCGTTGTCGATGCCGACGAAGTAGTAAACCGATACGCCGTCGGGTTTGCTGCCCATGGTCTTGAAGGAAAGGATCGCCGCCGTCTGTGCCATTGCCTCGATCACCAGCACGCCGGGCATCACCGGATGGTGCGGATAGTGGCCGGGAAAGAAAGGCTCGTTCATGCTGACATTCTTCAGCGCGGTAATCCTTTCGCCGGGAACCACTTCCAGCACCCTATCCACCAGCAGGATCGGGTAGCGATGCGGCAGGTACTCGAGAATCTGGTGGATGTCCATGCGGGAGTCGATAGCCCCGCCGGTACCGGTTTCGCTCATGATTTCTTCTCCAATGCGGCTAGCCGCTTTTCCAGGGCACGAATTTTATCGGTCATCGCATCGAGGTGACGCAGTCGCGAAAAATTTCTCAACCAGTCGCCGTGCTCCATGAAAGGTACGCCGCCACAGTAGGTACCCGCGCCCGGGATCGATTTCGCCACCAGCGTGCCGGCCGTGATATTGACGTCGTCGCCGATGTGCAGGTGTCCGATGATCATCGCGGCGCCGCCCAGCGTGCAGCGGGCGCCGATCACCGTGCTGCCGGCGATGCCGACGCATCCGGCAATCGCAGTATGGGCACCGATCTGCACGTTGTGGGCGATCTGTATCTGGTTGTCGAGCTTGACGCCATCGCCGATCACCGTGTCGCCGAGCGCGCCGCGATCGATCGTGGTGCCGGCGCCGATCTCGACATCGTCGCCGATCAACACGCGTCCCAGCTGGGGGATCTTGACCCAGGCGCCGTCGGCTTCCCTGGCGAAGCCGAAACCGTCGGCACCGATCACTGCGCCGGAATGGACCAGGCAGCGGGCACCCAGTCGCGCACCGGAATAAACCGCCACGTTGGGCGCGAGGCGGCTGCCGGCGCCTATCGCGACCCCGGCACCGATGCTGCAGTTGGCGGCAATCACGACACCCTCGCCGATCATGGCCCCGGCACCGACCCAGACATTCGGCCCGATGCTGGCGCCGGCGGCGACCTCACCCTCGACCACCGCGCTGGAATGAATGCCGGGATCGGGCGACGGCAGGGGATTCAGCCACTGCGCAACCCGCGCATAATAGAGATAGGGCTGCGGCGTCAGGATCGCGGCCGTCAATCCGTCTGCCGCAGGCGGCGCCATGACCACGGCGGCGGCCCGGGTGGTCGCCAGGTGATGCCGGTACTTCGGATCGGAAAGGAATGTCAGATCGCCGGGGCCGGCGTTGTCAATCGGGGCAATGCGCGAAATCGCCGTATCGCCGGCGCCGACTATTTCTCCGCCGAGGCGGGCGACGATCTGGTCGAGCCGCAGCATCACGGCCGGAAGCTTACTTGGTGCCGACGCCGTCACCCAGGGCCTTGAGCACCTTGTCGGTAATGTCGATGCGCGGGTTGATGTAGGCCGCCTCCTGGAAAATGATGTCGTACTTCTCGGCTTCCGCAAGCTGCTTCACGATCTTGTTCACGCGCTCGAAAATGGTTGCCATTTCCTCGTTCTGCCGCTGGCTCAGATCCTCGCGAAACTCGCGCTGCTTGCGCTGAAATTCGCGATTGAGATCACCGAACTCGCGTTCCTTGGTGCGACGCTCGGTCTCGGCCATGGTCACCGCGTTCTTGTCGATATTCTCCTGCATCGTCTTCAACTGCTTGGCAATGCGCTGCAGTTCCTGATCGCGCGGCTCGAAGTCCTTTTCGATCTTCTTCTTCGCCCGCGCCGCCTGGGGTGCATCGGCAAGGATCTTCTGGATGTTGATCGCGCCGATCTTGCTGTCCGCCAGCGCACCGGCCGAGAAAGACAGCAAGACAAAGCCGGCGAAAATGAATTTTTTCAGCATGACTCTCTCACTATAGGTAGGGACTCAAAACGACGAGCCCATCTGGAACTGCAGACGCTGTATCTTGTCGTTCTTGTCGGCGTTGAGCGGCTCGCCGTAGGAGAACTTCAAGGGACCCATGGGCGAAATCCAGTTCACGGACAAACCGGCGCTGTACTTCATGTCGCCCAGATCGAATTTGGTGCCGTAGTCCACTCCGTTCCATTTGTTCGGGCCCCAGACGTTGCCGCCATCAACAAACAGGCCCACGCGCACCGACTTGTCCAGCCCCATGCCAGGAACAGGGAACAACAGTTCGGCATTGCCGATCAGCCGCGTATCGCCGCCCAAGGCGTCGTTGGACAGCACGGTACGGGGGCCGAGTGAATTCGATTCGTAGCCGCGCACGGAGCCGATGCCACCGGCGTAGTAATTCTTGAAGAACGGCAAGGTCTTGCCGCTATAGCCCCTGGCGTAGCCGACCTCGCCGTTCAAGGCCAGCGTAAGCTTGCGGTCGATCGGAAATAGTTGCAGGTGCGAATAGCTGGCACGGTAATAAGGCACTGTGCTGCCGGGCAGGGCGAGCTCGAGCGTGGCCTTGCGCAGCTTGCCCGAGGTCGGCATGATCAGGCTGTCGCGCTCATCCCTCTGCCAGCCGATATTTGCCAGCCAGGTATCCGTGGTCTTCCCATTCTCAAGGATGTATTTATATGCCTGCGAGCTAAGGTCGTTACCGGGATTGTCGATCGTGGTGTGATCG
>CAIZKA010000585.1 GCA_903933395.1 uncultured beta proteobacterium
GCCTGCGCAGGAGCGCTGTCGCTGGCGGCATCGATCACCCGCAGCAGGTCATCGACATAACGCCCGAGGGTACCCAGATTGGAATTGACGAAGCCGATCGGATTGTTGATCTCGTGCGCCACACCCGCGGCGAGCTGGCCGATCGAGGCCATTTTTTCGGACTGCAGCAACTGGCTCTGGGCCGCTTCGACCTTGGCCAGCATTTCGGTCAGTTGCTCGTGGTCGGCGGCGAGTTTGCCGTAAGCGGCGCTGAGTTCTTCGGTGCGGCTGGCGACGCGGACTTCGAGTTCGCGGTTGACTGTGGCGAGATCGCGGTTCCGCTCCGACACCACGTCGTAGAGATTCTTCATCGCCTGCAACAGTGTCTCGCTTGATCCGTCGCCGTGAGTGCTTTCGAGCCTGTGCGCTTCGGCAGCGGACATGCCGCCCCGGATGTGCTTGATCTGGTGCGCGATCTTCTGGTCTTCGCCGAGGATGTGATACACCAGCCAGGCGGACAGAAATCCGTACAGTGTTTTCGCCGGATCGGCCATGTCGGCGCGGTCTTTCCACATCGATACGACCTGCTCGGTAAACGCCTGATGGATTTTCTTGTGTGAATCGATGTAGCCCGGGTCCAGGCCGCCTTCGACCATCACGCGTTCTTCGTCGGTGAAATGAAATCGTGCGTAGTCGGCGAGTTTTTTTATCAGAGCCTCGGAGCTGGCCGCGGTGACCCCATCGCTGCGGACCAGCAATTCGCCGACCTGATTAATGATCCTGAATAGCTCCTGATGTTGGCTATCGACGCTATCGATTCCGCTGGCGAAACGGTCGGACCAGACGAAAGCTTCAATCACGAAACGGTCTCCCCTGATTTTTACAGCGATTGGCCGACATGCACGACAACCGGCTCTTGTTCCGAGGTTTCAAGCCGCTTGAGCTGCTCAATCTCGCTTTGACTCAGAACATGGCCGCTGGCAAGAAGCAGGTAGCCGCCCCGGTGAATCAAGTCGCGGGTGAGTTGCATGCCCGGCGCGAGCGAATCGGGCCGCAGCGGCCGTTCGGGAAATTCTTCAGGCCGGGATTCGGCCAAAAGCCGCGAAAACTCGTCGACCACGCTCGGATCGTAGCGCTTGCTGCGATTGGCTACAAGAAAACGCAAGGCATCTGCCGCAGTCAAGCGGCGAGCCACGAGCGTGCCGTGCTGCAGCGCGTCGTAGTCGTTGGCGACAGCGAGTACGCGCGCACCCAGTGGAATTCCAATCCCGGACTTGCCGTCAGGATAACCCCGTCCGTCGAATTGCTCGTGGTGGTGACGGATCAGCAGAGATGCGCCGGACAGCTGTTCGATCGGCATCAGCAACAACTCGCCTTTGACCGGATGCTTCATGATGCCGGCGCGCGCGTCGGCCCCCAGACTGTTGAAAGCGCGCGTAATGATGCTCTCGGGCATGCCGATCTTGCCGATGTCGTGCAGCAAGGCAGCGAGAAATGCGTCCTGCACGTCAACATCGCTCATGTGCATGCGCTGGGCAAGCTTTCGTGTGAGCTCCGCAACCCGGCGCGAGTGACCCGCCAAGTCCCCGCTGTGCAGTTCCATGATGCCGGAAAACACATGAACGGCATTGACGAATCCCTGCTTCAGCGAGTTAATCGCGTTTTGCAGCTGCGCTGTGCGCTCCACGACTTTCTGCTCAAGGCCCTCATTGAGGACCTTGAGCTCGTCGTTCTGTTGGCGCGTCAGTTCGGTCAGGCACGCGATTTCGTGCATCAGATCCCGATGGGCCAGCGCCTGTTCGACGGTGACGATCAGCTCGTCGTCATTCCACGGTTTGGCGACGTAGCGCCATATTTTTCCGCGATTGATGGCGGCAATTGTCGCGGAGGCGTCGGCGTAGCCGGTGAGCAGGATGCGTTTGGTATCCGGCCAGCGCAAGAAAACCTGTTCGAGGAACTGGGCACCGTCCATCTCGGGCATGCGCATGTCGGAAATCACCAGAGCCACCGGTTCCTGCTCCAGCAGCGCCAGGCCTTCCTTGCCCGAGGTGGCGGTGAGCACTTCCCAGCCCTGGCCGCGGAACAGCCGCTTGATGGCATTGAGGATGGACGGCTCATCATCGACGACCAGCACCCTCGCGCGCCCAGCCGTTCTGGCGGCGGGTTCCGCGCGCACCGTCTCGTCACCGGCGACTATCGGATTCATGCTGGCGTCTCATCCTGTTGTTGTACCGGCAACATGATGGTGAAGGTAGTGCCGGTACCGACCGCACTGGAAGCCTCTATTTTGCCATGATGCTTGCTGACTATACCCCAGACGATCGAAAGTCCCAGCCCGGTGCCCTTGCCTATCGGTTTGGTGGTGAAAAACGGGTCGAAGATCCGCGCGAGATTTTCTGCGGGGATGCCCAGGCCGCTGTCGTGGATGCCTATCTGGATCGTATCTTCACCCGTCTGCCTGGTGCTGATGGTGATTTCCCCCTTGTCCGGAATGGCCTGCGCCGCGTTCATCAGCAGGTTCATGAACACCTGGTTGAGCTGCGATGGCAGGCAGCGTATCTGCGGCAACGCGGCGGCGTACTGCTTGTCTACGGTGCATTTGTACTTGAGTTCGTTCCAGACGATGTTGAGTGTGGAATCGAGGCACTGGTGAATGTCGGCCCACTGCCATTCCGTTTCGCCGACGCGCGAGAAATCCTTCAGGTCCTGGACGATTTTCTTGACGCGGCTCAGTCCGTCCCTCGATTCATGCATCAACTGGAAGATGTCGGTTTTCAGGTAATCGAAGTCCTTTTCCGCCTTCAGCGCGTTGATGCGCGCGAAGTCGGCCGCGTTGCTTGCCTTCGCCGCTGCCGTTTCACAGGCGGTTGCAATCTCGAAGATGTCCTTGAGGTAGTTTTCGAGCGTGCCCAGATTGGAATGCACAAAGCCGATCGGGTTGTTAAGTTCATGGGCAACGCCGGCGGCGAGCTGGCCGATGGAGGCCATTTTTTCCGATTGCAGCAGCTGGACCTGCGCATCTTCGAGCTTGCGGTTGAGCAAGATCATCTCAGCCAGTTGCCGGGCCAGTTCGCCGGTGCGTGTCGAGACTTGAAGCTCCAGGTCGTCGTGGCTCTGTTGCACCGCTGCCAGTGCCGACTTGCGGTCGCTGATATAGGTTGCCAGCGCCATGTCGACCACGGCAAGGCTCAAGGTGTAGAAAAAGTAGTTTGCCAGATGGGTTTTTGCTATGTCATTGGCGAAGAACCCAACCCCCAGTGCTGCACCAGCAAGCCCCTGTGCGGCTACCATCGCCACGATCAAAACCGTACCATGGCGCCCCAAGCGCACGGCAGCCCAGGTAATAATCGGAAACATCCAGTAGCCTCGTGCAATCTGACCGAGTGAGTCCGCGAGCGCGCCACCAAAAACCACATGACCGACCAGAGCCGCCATGCCGAGTATCAACACCGCCTCGCTTGCCGTGCCAGGTGACGCCCATGCCCGCGGCAACCGCGACCACACCAGAGTGAACGACATGGTGACCACGATGCCGAGTACGCAACCGGCCCAGTGCTGAAACAAGGTCTGCGGTTCATCAAAGCGCTGCACGCCAATCCATCCGTACAGTTCCTGGGCGCTCGCGACAACAAGACTGACACCCGCTGCAAGCACTAGAATCCGGAAGAAATCATATGGCGTCAGCAAAGCCGGATTGAGTCCCCCCTCCCGTTTCAGCGCCCATGTTCCCAGAAGGATGCTCGCCGTGTGACCCAGGGCCATCGCGAC